>JALWDQ010000642.1:0-1005 GCA_027039625.1 Calditrichia bacterium
GTGATGATGGACCAGATGATCAGCAGCATGTACGCGTAACCGACGAGGATTGCGGCGTAAAACAGGAATTGAACAGGCATAGGGCCTCTCTCTTCGTTGAAATTGATGATTATATGAACATTCGTTTATGGGATTAGTCAAATAAAAAATGGCTGTCATCCGAAACGGATGTGGGCCAGGCCCTGGTCGAAGAGATCGTGGATATGCTCGTCCATCAGGGTGTAGAAGATGCGCCGTCCTTCCTTGCGTCCGCGCACGATGCGCAGGTTGCGCAGCACGCGCAACTGGTGCGAGATCGCTGGCTGGGTCATGCCCAACGTGCGGGCCAGATCGCCCACGCAGAATTCGGCGTGGGCCAGCAGGCCAATGATGCGCACCCGGGTGGGGTCGGCCAGAGCCTTGAACATCTCTGCAACCCGAACGGCGACGTCTTCGGGCAGCAACAACTCGGCAGTTGCTCGGGCCGCGGCGGAGTCCGGATTTTCATCATTGCAAATGGTAAGTCTGTCTTGTGACATGATCTTGTCTCAGCGAAAGCGGCGTGAAGCGACGCTTTTGCAACGGGCGTCGCTTCGGGCGTTCCTGGAGAGATGGATTGGCGTTTGAAATATAAACGAATGCTCATATTTTAATGTGATTTGCATTCGATGTCAAATTCGTCTATGGCGGAAAAGCTGTATCGGCGTCCTGAGCGCAGGATTTGCTTACGGTCATTTGATTGTCCCATATTTTTGCTATTTTCACGCATCACGGCTAAAATAAAGGGCTGTCGCGTCCTATGCCCGGATGGCGCGCGCATGTCACTTTTTCACTCATTGCCAGACGCATCAGGAGCGTCTGCACGACCATGACATCAGATTATCCCCAGGCCCAATCAATCGAAAACAAAGATCAGACGGAAGATGAGACAGCGCTTGCCGCATCCTCAAACGTCATCCAGGATCGCGTCAGCGCCGATGTCGTTCACATCGAGCAAAGCGGCGTGGCCTCTGTCGAGGCGAATGC
>JALWDQ010000643.1:0-1004 GCA_027039625.1 Calditrichia bacterium
GGATAACGGCGGTTCCAGAGGATTGTCCTCTTCCCGGCGCAGGAAATATTCGTAAAGCAGATAGAACACCAGGATGGTTAAACTCCAGAGGGCCAGAAACTGGTACAGTGACCAGAAGATGTTATCCCAATCGGAATCCTGATCGACCAGCGGCTCTGCCGGCCAGTCATTCGACCAGGTGCGATCGGTTCCCGCCCGTTTCGAAGAAGCAACCAGCTGCGACCAATCCACAAAGGCGGCAATCTTTTCCGCTTCTTCCGGTTTAATCACTCCACCGGGCCAGGCTAATTCTTTGTTCCCATTCACCAGAAAATCCACCAAAAACGCTTTGTTCGCCAGAAACGCTTTCGCCGAAGCCTCGGTGTACACTACCTTGTCGGGATTTAAATGGGTTTGTTCGTAAAAATCCCGTTTTACCCGGGCTTTCACGGCACCCAGTTGCTCTTCGGTGAGGGCAGAGCGAACCGTGTCGTACATCTCCCGGGCATAATAATCATACAGGAATTCAGCCCGACGGTGGAAAAATTCGGTGCTGAAATCCGGCCCCAGATAAGCCCCCATTCCCAACATGGTTCCGTAGTCCATCAAATCAAATTGCTGAAAATACCCTTTACCGGTGATGATGTCGTCATGTGTATAAAGCACATCACCGGAAGCACTCTGCACCACCCGGGGAATCGGCGGCACTTCCTTTACCAGATTGGCACTGTAAAAAATTAGCAATCCCACCATAACAATGGCAGTGACCCAGAATGCTGTGTACAGGCCTTTCCGGCTCATCAGTTTGTCCAACCAAGAATCCATAGGATACCTCCTGTTAAATTACACCTAAATGTAGAATTTAAGATTACAAAATCCGGAAAAAGTTACAACTTCCAGAAAAAAATTCCCGGAATCAAATTTTTTGCTTCACCTTATTCACCAGATCAGCCAATGAGACGTGGTAAAGCATGTTGTTGATTTGATTGCGAATATTGACCCAATATTCATGCAAGGGACAGGGG
>JALWDQ010000644.1:0-3271 GCA_027039625.1 Calditrichia bacterium
CTCCCGAACCATATCCAGTACACCCCGGGAGTGGCCGTGTGCCGTATCGATCACAATGACATCAACTCCGGCACGAATCAGCACTTCAGCTCGAATTAAATTCTCTTCTCCTACGCCAATAGCCGCTCCAACTCGTAAGCGCCCGTGTTCATCTTTACAGGCGTTGGGGTATTTTTCTCGCTTCTGGATGTCCTTTACGGTAATTAAACCTTTTAACTCGTTATCTCCATCCACAATCAGCAATTTTTCGATACGGTGTTTCTGCAGAATGTGCTTGGCTTCGTCCAGGGTTGTTCCCGCCGGAGCAGTGATTAAATTTTCACGACGCATGAGCTGAGAAATCGGCCGGGTTAAATCTTCTTCAAAACGTAAATCCCGGTTGGTAATAATTCCCACCAGTTTTTTGCCCTTAACAATGGGAATACCGGAGATTTTGTAGTGTTTCATCACCTTCAAAGCGTCGCTAATGGGGCGATCCGGGGTAAGGGTAATGGGATCCAGAATCATGCCGCTTTCGGAGCGCTTTACCCGGTCGATTTCTGCCGCCTGCTCTTCCGGGGAAAGATTTTTATGGATGATGCCGATTCCCCCTTCCCGGGCCAGCGCAATGGCTAACTCCGATTCCGTTACTGTATCCATGGCGGCGGAAACGATGGGAATATTCAATCGGATTTGTCGTGTTAAACGGGTGGTGACATCTGTTTCTCTGGGAAGCACCTCAGAATATGCCGGTACCAGCAGAACATCATCGAAAGTTAATGCTTCATAAAGAATTTTTTCCATGGGTACACCTGTGTTTTAATAAGCGCCAAATTTACACGGTAAATTTCCCGACGCAAGAAGAAAAGATTTTTCAGGGAAATGCATTTCAATAAAAGCTCCCCCCTGCCCTACGGATTTTAAAAATAGCTGGGATTCACCCCGGAAAAAAACTATTTTTGCACCTTACATTCGCTAAAGGGAGAGGAAAACAATGCCCGAGATTACCGACATTATTTTCGATTTAGGCAACGTACTGGTGGAAATTTACCCCGAACGCGCCATGGAGCGTTTTGCGAAACAATGTTCGCTTCCTCTTAGCGCCATCCGCACCGTTTTTCTGTCTCCCCTTCATTTAGATTTTATGGCGGGTAAAATTTCGCCCGAGGAGTTTTACCAGAAGGTAACGCAACAATATTCCTGCCCGATTCCCCGGGAAGAATTTGTGCGTTCCTGGGAATTGGTGATTGGCCCGCCCAAAGATGGAATAGAAGCATTGATTGAAAAATTAGCCTCCCGCTACACCCTGTCCATCTGTTCCAACACTGATCCCTGGCACTGGGATTATGTGATACGTCGTTACGGATTTGTTCGGCATTTTCAGCATATTTTCCTCTCTTACCAGCTGGGGTACAACAAACCTCATCTTCGGGTATTTGAACAAGTATTGCAGCAACTGAAACGCCCCAGTAATCAGGTTGTATTCATTGATGATTCGGAAGAAAATATCCAGGCAGCAAAAAAAATGGGGATTCAAGGCATTGTAGCCAATTCTGCCTCACAGATTGAAGAAAAATTGTCTCAATTGATACAATGGTAAAAGTGCCAGAAAGATTTTATCGGAATATAACAGCACGACGAGCTTCGGAACCGATTTCAACTCCGGAGTTGTCTTTAAACGTGATGCGATAAATGTAAATTCCTGAAGAGAGTTGATTATTCATCCGAAAATCGCCCCAACTAAACCAGTTCTCACCGCTCACCACATGTTTCTCGGTAACCACTACGCGCCGCCCCAGAATGTCGTACAGTTCGAACCGTGCCGTACCTTCCGTAGGAGCAAAAAATTTAAATTTCGCCTCGGTATTCCCTATGGATTGCGGATTGGGAAGATGTCCGATGATATGAAAATCTCCATCCCCATTTGTAGGTGGCTGGGGAACGCTATCTGAAAGCACCAGTCCGGAAAAAATTGCCCGAATCAACCAGACCCCATTGGCAGGTTCTCCCCCCAACTGGAAGTGGGAAAGCGGGTACCAGATTCCGCTTTGTTCCAGGAAACTGTAACCGGGGGTATTGGTATCTTCGTAGCCCAGTCCCTGCTGGGAGGCGTGCATTTCCAATCCCACAAAGATCAAATCGTCTTTATGCAAATTTTCGATGGGTTGCGGTAGCTGGTATTGCACCCAGCTTCCGCCCAGGGAGATGGTGGTATCCCTGGGTGCCACAATATCCGAACCCGGCAAATTGTTCTGGTCGGAGCGATAAATGTGAATTCTTACCGGTTTATTGGGCGTTACATTCCAGAATTTAATGGCCTCCAGAGCCACGCCACTATCGGGAATGGTAAATTTATTGGCGGCAATTCCGGTATATAAAAGATTGATGCCCGGTTGTCCGCTGTCGTATCCCAGCTCAAAATACTTCAGTGAATAGCGGGCCACAGCTAGGTAAGAAAATCCTGCGCTGTTTTCCAGGCTAATCAAAGCTAAAACATAGCTATTATTTTCGTTGAAATCCGGGTCTTCCAGCACAGGCTGGGTAATTTCGGATATTTGCAGCGCGGTGGGAGAACCGGAGAGCCAGAACATTCGCTGAGGACGGGTAGAAAAAGAAATGCTCAGGGAATCCTTTCCCCGAAAGCGGTGGTAAACCACGGCATACTTGTTCACATTTCCGGAAACGCTTTGGGGATATTGATAAATAATGCTATCCTCGGTAGCGTGCAACCCTTGCGCTTCGGGCTGAGAATACCCGTAAGAAGGGTCGTAAGCAGTGGAATTAACCCAATTGGCTATCGTCCAATTGACAAACACATCATCCATGGTGAAGGAATATCCTGTTTCCTGCAAAGCGATATTGAAGCTGTTTACTCCATGCTCCGGACGACTGACCAGTGTCTTAATAAAATTGAGACCCAGCTGTTCGGCGCAATAGAGCGTCCACAACTGAACCCGAGCATAGTCTTTCACCTCACCGGCCCAGGAGGTTAAACTCTGATTTGTATTCTGTAAATACAATCCCGGATAATCCAGACCATATCCGCAATAAGTACTGGCTAACTGCGAAAGGCCTTCATTTAACCAGGTTTCTTCCCGAGTATCGTAATGGTGATGGATTAAGTGCTGAAATTCGTGCGCTGTAGTGGACATAACCCGGTCTGGATGATACACACCGTTGAAATATATTCCCGGATAGGAATCCAGGTACATTAAATCCATTTTGTTGCTGGTGGGATTGTTGGTCTGGTCTTCCGGTGAAAAATATCCTGCAATGAATGGGCTGTTGGAAG
>JALWDQ010000645.1:0-1003 GCA_027039625.1 Calditrichia bacterium
GATGGGCGACCTGTTGGGCATCCCCATCCTGCCCCCCTACTACTCCCTGCGCCTGCTGCCCTACGTCGTGCCGCAAATCAGCACCTGGAAGCGGCGGATGTTGCGCGAGCGGGATCTGACCGATGCTCTAGCATAAGGAGAGAGAACATTGTCACTGGCAAAAGTCTTCCGAGAACACCCCAACCGTCGCTACATCGAGTTCGGCGGCAAAGGCGGATTGGGTAAGACCACTTTTTCAGCCGCTACCGCTTACTGGCTGGCACAGCAGGGCTACAAGGTGCTCGTCTTCTCCGTTGACCCCCAAGCCTCTCTCTCCGACATCTTCGAGAGGGACATCTTCGGCAAGGGGCCGGTGGAGATTATGCCCAACCTCTACGCCCAGGAGATAGATGCCGACCGGCACATCAAGGAGTATCAGGACGAGATTCGCCAGAAGATCCTCGATATGTACGGGTTCGACGAGATCCCGGAGGAGATCGAGAACTACATCCAGGCCGCCGCAGCCGAGCCGGCGATGGAGGAGAGCGCAAGCTTCGCCGCCGTGGTGGACATCGTGGTCGGCGGGGAGTACGATTACTACATCTACGACCTGGTGCCCCTCGGCCACGCGCTCTACTACCTGAGCATGGCGAGCGTCTACGACCAGTGGATTGACAAGATCACCGCCCTCCGCGAGGAGATGCAGGAGTACGCTCAGGTCGCCGCCATCCTGGAGCGGGAGAAGGAGACGGAGGAGGATCAAATCCTGGCGGAGTTGCAGGACATCAAACGGCGCATCAACACCTCGTCCAGCATCCTCACCGACCGGGAGAAGACGGCGTTCTTCTTCGTCGTCACGCCGGAGGAGATGATCATCCTGGACACCCTCAAGGCGGCCAAACTGTTCGCCAAGTACCAGGTGCCGATCTCCGGCTACATCGTCAACCGCGTCATCCCGCCGGAGTTGGCCGAGCAGGACATCCCCGAATACCTGCGTCACCGCATCGAAATGCAGAAGAAGTAT
>JALWDQ010000646.1:0-3267 GCA_027039625.1 Calditrichia bacterium
AGCTCGTTATAAAAGCTGTCGTAGTAGATGATCAGGTAATTCACCGGATATTGGGTTAAATCGCTGCGAGTGGATTCAAAGTTGATGGTGAATTCCCGGAGCAAGGTGTCGAAGTAGGGGGATTGGTATTTCTGGTGAATCGCGCGGGTCTCCGCCCAATTGGGGTGGAGAAACGTGACTTCAACAACCACGTGAGTGTAAATTCTCACTTTGTTCTGGGCGGGTAAATACTGCACCGCATTGATGCGAACCTGTCCCAGGATATGCCCCCGAAGGTTTCCCACTTCCTGGTAGGTTGCCAGCGGAAGTTCGTCGTACGTTACGGAATGGTAGTATGCCTGATCCATCTGAAATGTATGTTGCTGAATGGCGTTCTCGGTTTTTTCGATGGGTCCCTGATAGGGAAGAATGGGGTGCTGGAATCCATATTCTGATAAATTGATTTCCTGACTTTCGGCTGAAATTACCCGTACCTGGACTTCGGCACCGTAGGGAACATCAATAAGCTGGTGAACTTCCGGCAGAAATGCTTTGCCAATCTCCAGACGCTGCCCTTCGAAATGGGGTAAATGAAGAGTGGTAAACGTTCCCCAAGGAGTTTCCGATTCCGTCGCAGCAATCTGATTTAACGATAGTTCCAGAGTCAGCCCGGTTGCACTCCTGCTTTTCAGTGTCAGGGAATTGTCGTTACCTGACTTTAAAGAAATAATCTGTCCGGCAGCAAATAGCAGGGAGTGAAGTAAATAAACACTTAACAACGAAATTAAAACACGCTTCATAAAGGCCTCCAAAAATTAATGGTTCTAAAAACTAAGAAATTCATCTTAACCGACAGAGCTTACTGAATCACCGGTTAAATTTTGTTCATTACAAACGGATGGATCGGGTATCTTCGGAAGAGCTATTTTGTAATGCTTCACAAAAAACAGTTTTCCCTGATTCTACGTTCTTTATTTTTACAATACACCTCTCATTCACTATTTTTTCAGGTAGCCATACCCACCCATTATTAATGTCTTCAGACAGGCTGGCAAATACTTTTAGTTCCATAATTTTCCTGAAAGATAACGTTATGATTCAGTTACCACCAGGGAGTTTAGTGGATTGACGATGGATAGCACCCAATTGTTCGGTGGTAATTTCTGGATTTATATATTCGATTTTCCCGTCTTTCCAGATTGGTATTCTTAAATTTTTCCGTTTTGCTTCGGCTATCGCTTTCTGTGAAGCTCTACTCAGTGCCTTAAGACCCATTGTTGCGTAATCTCGATTATGTTTCCCCATTTCTTCACCTCGATTGATAAATAATTGATGGTTTATCCGTAGAATTATCAAAAACTATCCATTCATCTGCCAATTGTTTGTATATTTCCTGAAAGTTAATCCAGCTTCTTTCAAAACGACGCTTAATATCACTTACAGGTACGTTATGTCCACCTTCTAAAACACGTAGCTTCACACGCTCTATTGCTAAATCTACTGAAGACAATTTCAAAAAATATATAACGATTTTATAGCCTTTATTCTTCATTTCATTAATTTTTTTGATATAGGCCCTTCCGGATAATGTTGTTTCAAACGCAAATGACTCGCCTTTTTGAATATATTGATTTATCTGTTCGAGCATCAACTTTCCGGCCAATATCGCTACTCCTTCCGGATGAAACGGAGCCAATCCAGCTGCTATTAAATCAGCATTTATAAAATTATAGCATTTTGCTTCAACTGGAAGAAATTCTTTTGCAAATGTTGTTTTACCAGCTCCATTTGGTCCAGCTATAATATAGCATATTTTCATTATCTATTTTAGTTCTATACATCAAACATATTTGTTATACGTAAAAAAAGGAGAGAACCCTACGGAAATTTTTAACTCTATTTCACCGATTGTCCAGGGTTTCTAATAAGCGTTTGATGATGTGGAGGGTGGTTACACCTTCTGCTTCGGCATTGAAATTGGTAATGATGCGATGGCGTAATACAGGAACCGCACAGGCTCGCACATCTTCAATCTGGGGAGTAAATCGTCCCTGCAAAGCAGCACGTGTTTTTGCCCCTAAAATCAAATACTGGGAGGCTCTGGGACCTGCTCCCCAATTTATCCATTCCTTCACAAAATCCGGAGCCTCAGGATTGTCGGCACGGGTAAGGGTTACCAGTTTCACTGCATATTCAATCACATTGTCCGCCACAGGCATTTTGCGAATGGCCTCCTGATATTCCAGAATTTCATCAGCCGTCATTACCTTTTCCAGTTGAGGAGTGTAATCGCTGGTGGTGGATTTTACGATGTGAATTTCTTCTTCGAAGGAAGGGTAATTGATCCACAAATTGAACATAAAGCGGTCCAACTGCGCTTCGGGCAGGGGATAGGTTCCTTCCTGTTCAATGGGATTCTGGGTAGCCAGTACAAAAAACGGCTCCTGGAGCTCGTAGGTTTCTCCCCCTGCCGTGACTTTGTGTTCCTGCATCGCTTCCAGTAAAGCGGATTGAGTTTTAGGAGGAGTGCGATTTATTTCGTCGGCCAGAACGATGTTGGCAAAGATTGGCCCCTTCAGGAAACGAAATCCCTTGCTGCGCGACTCCCAGTTCTCTTCGATTATTTCCGTTCCGGTAATATCCGAAGGCATCAGGTCGGGCGTAAACTGGATACGGCTAAACTTCAAATCCAGCACCTGCGCCAGCGTGCTGATGAGCAACGTTTTTGCCAGACCGGGTACTCCCACAATCAGGCAGTGTCCCCGCGAAAACAAAGAAATAAGCAGTTGATCAATGATCTCCTGCTGCCCGATAATCACCTTCTTAATTTCCTGATCAATCTTCTGGTAAGCTTCGGCTAACGCTTCCAGTACCTGTGCTTCGTTTTTCTCTTTCACAATCTATCCCGATTTCACTTTCCGGTAAAAATTTGCTGAATATTAGGAAAATAGACAGGGAGAATCAATTCCTTTTTCATTTTCAAAACGGGGTTAAATATTCTAACTCTTTTGAAATAATAATGTTACTTTATCTGGGAAGAAACATCCAATTACTGGAAAATTCGGGAGTATATGCCGATGTTTACGATAGAAATTGTGATTCATGCGCTAAAGATAACGATTTTTGTTTTTTTAATGATGGTTCTTATCGATTGGCTGGATCTTCGGTCTCGTGGAAAACTGCATGAATGGGTGAGCGGACAACGCTTTCGCCAGTACCTGGTTGCCAGTTTTTTAGGAGCCACACCGGGATGTCTGGGCGCTTTCATGAATGTCTCCCTTTACATTC
>JALWDQ010000647.1:0-10329 GCA_027039625.1 Calditrichia bacterium
TCTCTATGGTCACTCGATACTGGGAGGAGAGTCGATCCCGAATGGTGGACCATCTCAAATATATCCCTGCCTGGTGCAGGTACTTCTGAATGCTGTTCAATACGTGTTAAAACAGCAAACATTTTTCCGTTTTGATGATATAAAGAGGGAAAATTTTCCCCCACCGGGTAGAAATAACGTGTGGCTCCCCTCCAAGCTGTGTTGGGTTGTACGAGAAACTTTTTACAGTGCCAGAGAGGGCAATCTCCGCGCTGTTTATCAGCCACCGCAAGCGGGTTATGTGAAACCAAAGGTGGGCTGCTCATATTTTATGGTTCCTTTTTTCTCCGTCTAATTTCGTTTATTTCTTTAAGCAACTCATCTAAATTGGGACGCTCAAATTTCATGTTCGGTGCAGGTATACGATTTCTTTTGATATTCGGTGGCACATGTTTATGATGGGGATGCGTTTTTGCCAGCGTTGGATCGCTGGGGTGAGGAAAATCATCATACCAATATAGGCGTTCATTTCCGCAATAAGCTTCATATCCATACGATACAATCATTCCTTCTGCAAAATCAATCTATTCTCGAATTCTCGACCGATAACCATCCCCAACAAATATTTCTCCTTCAACTATACCCATATATTTGCTTATGCTCCATGCCGTGACTGTTGACCTCTCAACCGCAAACCGATCCATTAAGTCGGCTAAGTACTGGCTATATGCTTCAAATGATTTCAGCACTTTGCTCATTTTAATATGCTGGTTTATATCTCATCATGCGCGCCAAATCTCGCTCTTTCAACTGCTGATTATAAGCCTGCTTTCGTCGCAGTCATACTTCGTATATTCCCTTCCAACGGCTGAAATCCGCCCGCGTTTCATCGATTTCATCATATTCTGCCAGTTCGCCAGCCATCAGCGCTGCATAGAAATCTTCACTCAACACCCCGTACTTTTCTTCATAGAGTGTTAAACGTCTCTCTAACATTTTCATTTCAAGTACCAATTCGTAGATATTCATAAGAGTCTCTCCATAACTTAAACTTATATCATAGTAATATTTTAATTGTACTATGAGATGATCTGTATTTCTCCTGATTAAGTAGTCTAACGTTCAAAACTTACCAGAACGGGCCAGAGATGCACCGCTCCCGATTAAATGAGTTGTTGTTTTTATGAACAGCGCAATTCTTTCCGTGTAAGCTCAGGGAAATAGCAAGCGTTCATTTTCGCTGTGAATGTAATCTTTTTATTAATTCTTACATAATTTTTTTGTGATAACAGTAATCACTTTTAATTAATTCTACCAATCTTCCTGGCGCCAAAGCCAGGGGCAACATTCATTTATTTTTTAGTAGCACAAATTCAATTTAGATATTTCATGGTAAATCAGCAAGATTCTTCCGCTTTGGTGCCTGAAAAAGGAACGATTTTTTCCGTCGGGTAAAAGTAAAGGTGGGATCAGCAGTAGCGGTAACAGCACAACCACCACCGAAAACCTGCTACTATCTTTGCAAATCGCGTTCGTCTTCGCGAGCGGTGAAGCTGTTGTTCACTATAGCCGAGGTTGAGCTGCTCAGTTTGGACAAAATAATGTTTTTTCCTACCCCGGTGGATAAGGCAACAATTTCAAATCGTCAATGAACCGATAATCTCGTTGATTCTTCGATACCAATGGGACGTTTCGCTCTATCGCTGTCGCCGCTATTAATGCATCGGATATCAACAACCCGTGACTGAGCCGATATTCAAGCAACAGCTCCACCGCTTTCTCGGTGATTGCTTCTGTCAATGCAATGACTTCAAATCGCCTCATAAATCGTTTAACCGCTTGCTGCTCTCTTTTGTTTTTGCAGCCAACAATCAACTCCATGTACGTAACGGCGCTGACCCCCAGCCCCTTCCTTTTCTCCAGCGACTCCAAATACGCTATCGCCGTCTCATCCCCTCTCCCAACATCTATCAGAATATCGGTATCTACGATTACCCAGTCCGTCACCCGATATTCCCCCATTCTCCTCGGCGCAAACTCCGGACCCAACCAGTGCTATTCTCTAAATCCACCCGCCCTCGCCAGATACCGATAAATCTCTCTTCTAACAACCTGCGTTTTGGTCTGCTTTTCTCTACTGGACGGTAACGTTTCTCCAGAAAGGCTATAAAATCCAATACCTGCTGTTGAGCCTCCGGTGGCAAGGCGCGGAATTTTTCCATCACATCTCTTTGCGACATTTCGATTCTCCTGAAAGTTTTACATTGTTATTAAACGCTCTTACTCTCTATTTATTATACACAACCAGCGCCACCACAGTTGAACTTTATGGCAGTTCAACGCCCAAAACTAACCGGAGCGGAACAGGGATGTTCCGGTTTACCCCTATCTTTATGTGGTTCCGGTTGAGTGAATTGTTATTTTTGCAGCGAAATTCTATCGGCGCGAGCCCCGGACGAAGGTGAGCGCCCATTTTTCGCTGTGTCTGTCCCGCACCGGCGGGAAACGGAACCCAGCGGAAATTTTACCACCCGCATTTCCGTAGAAAATAAAACCGCTTTTGTTTCACACCAACCAATCTTCCCGGCGCCAAAGCTAAGGGCAACATTCAATTATTTTTAAAGCAAATATAATTTAGATATTTTATTTTAAATCAGCAAATATTTTTCCAATTTTTGCGCTTGGAATTGCAATAATTCTTTTCCGCTGGATAAAAATAATTTATTTTTATGTAGAGTCAATAGAACTATCCTCCTCACCAAACCCAGTCTTTGTTCTCAACATCCGTTTTTCCGATGAAACACTGCACCTCCGCTCCCAACGCTTAGTTCAAAGGATTCTTCGAACAGACAAGGAACTACCACTAAAAGTTCTGCCTCTGCACAGGATCGGTATCTGAAAATACGGTGTGCTAATGCGCGACCATTCCGCAAATGTTTCGGCATGATATAACCCTCTGCGCTGGTGGAAAACTACACGGCCCGAATCCGAAGCAAAAGTCCGGCAAATACACCTTCCATCTTTGCTCACGGAACGGTCTTTTCCTTTCCGTCTTGCAAACACCATCCCCTTTCCGTAACTTTGAGTTGATTTTTAGCCAACAACAGTTCAAAAATTGTAGAGGAGGTCCCCATGACCGAAATTATTGATGTAATTGCCCGCGAAATTCTGGATAGTCGCGGAAATCCCACGGTAGAAGTGGAGGTGTATCTGGAAGGTGGCGACGTGGGACGCGCTGCGGTGCCCTCCGGTGCATCGACCGGAGAACATGAAGCTGTCGAGTTGCGAGATGGTGATGAAAAACGCTACGGTGGTAAAGGGGTTCTGAAAGCGGTTCAGAACGTGAACGATATTATTGCCGAAGAAATCATCGGTTACGATGCCACCGATCAGGTTGCCATCGATAAGCTGATGCTGGAACTGGACGGTACGGAAAACAAGAGCAAGCTGGGTGCCAATGCCATTCTGGGTGTCTCGCTGGCTGTGGCAAAAGCGGCCGCCGAAGCCGTTGGCTTACCGCTCTTTCAGTACCTGGGTGGTGTGAACGCCAAGGTATTGCCGGTGCCCCAGATGAACATTCTAAACGGTGGCAAGCATGCCGATAACAATGTGGATTTTCAGGAGTTTATGATCATGCCGGTGCAGGCGCCTTCTTTCCACGAAGCCCTGCGCATGGGTGCGGAAGTATTTCACACCCTGAAAAAGGTGCTCAAAAGCAAAGGGTACAACACCGCTGTGGGAGACGAAGGCGGTTTTGCACCTGATTTGAAATCCAATGAGGAAGCACTGGAAATTATTGTCGAAGCCATCGAAAAAGCGGGGTACCGTCCGGGCGAAGATATTTACCTGGCCATGGATCCCGCCAGCAGCGAATTCTTTGATGCCGAGCGAAACCTCTACGTGTTGAAATCGGAAAACCGCAAGCTGTCCCCCGGAGAAATGGTGGATTACTACGTAAAGCTGGTGGACAAATACCCCATTATTTCCATTGAAGATGGTATGGCCGAGGACGATTGGGATGGCTGGAAAATCATGACCGACAAGCTGGGTCAGCGCATTCAACTGGTGGGAGATGATTTGTACGTCACCAATACCAGACGCCTGGCGCGGGGAATTGAACTGGGAATTACCAATTCCATTCTCATAAAATTAAACCAAATCGGTACGGTTACTGAAACCCTGGATTGCATTCAGATGGCACACCGGGCGGGATATACCACGGTGATTTCCCATCGTTCCGGCGAAACAGAGGACAGTACCATCGCCGATGTAGCCGTGGCGGTTAATGCCGGGCAAATTAAAACCGGTTCTGCTTCCCGAAGCGACCGCATTGCCAAGTACAACCAGTTGCTGCGCATCGAAGAATTTCTGGCGACCGATGCCGAATATTACGGTCGTAATGTGTTGAAAAAAGTTCACTAAACAACCTTCAGGAGGAAGAGGCTCCACCTCTTCCTCCTGTTCGGAATTATCATGCCGAGACCCTCGTATCAAAAAGCTCGAAGAAAAACCTATCGCTCCACGCCCAAAAAGAAGCGGGGAAGGACGTTGCTTCCCTGGATTCTGATGGCCGCAGTTGTGGTGTTAGGGGTGGTGTTCTTTACCGGTAGTCAATCGCTGTTTCAGCTTTATCAGTTAAAACAGCAGGAAAAACAGTTGCGGGAGTTGAAACAATCGTACATTCAACAAAACGATAGTTTGAAGAAGGAAATACAGCGCCTGAAAAATGATGTGGAGTATCAGGAGAAGGTGGCGCGGGAAAAGTTCAATATGAAGAAAAAAGGGGAAGAAGTGTACATTGTGGAGCCCCGCTGAAATTTTAGCTATATTGCAATGTGTATTTTCTCCGGTAATTTTTTGTAAAATTCTCTCCGGGTGTTCATTCTCTCCATTCCAGATAAAGCCTCGCCAGCCGATCTCTTTGAATAACAACCACGACAGTGGCACCCACCTTTTTACTCAATTTATACCTGGGAAATTTGTCGAAGGGATACCATGCTGTGAGATGTAGTAAATTCCTCTGCACACAGTACATCACCATTTGCAGCTGGGAACCGGCTGTTCATTCCGCATTGGTACCGGCATTTAGTAGTACGTCAGAAGAAGTTCCATCTTACCGCTCTACCGCCAGAACTATCAGTAAAACAATTTCATTACGTCAATAATGAAGCGCGGGTTGCTCTTAAAAGCAATTTTAAACAGATTGAGCAAATTGCGTTTGTCGTCTTCCAGCTTTAAATATTCCGCGGCGATGGTGTTGAATTGCTCGTCGGTGAACTTCATCAAGGCTTCTTTTAGGCGGTAGTAACGCTGGTGGGATTTACCGACCCGGGTATGCCATTGTTTCACGTAAGGACGCAGAGCTTTCTGGCTCACATCCCCTTTGCGGATGGCCCGGGCGGCGACTTCACCGGCCATTTTTCCCGCAATCATACCGGAGATGATGCCTCCGCCCGAAATGGGATTCACCTGATGGGCCGCATCTCCCACAATCATGAATCCGTCGGCGGTAATTTGTTTGAGGGTTTTATCCACCGGAACTCCTCCCACCGTTTTGTGGATGAGGGAGGCGCGGGGGAAGTAGCGGTTGAGGAAAATTTCCAGGTATTCTTCCGGGGATTTGTGGCGGGCGAAATTCCCGGCGATTCCCAGCCCCACATTGGCTGTGCCGTCTCCTTTGGGAAAGACCCAGGCGTAGCCGCCGGGAGCAAAATCGCGCGAGAAGAAAAAGTCGCAGGTGGTGGGATCAATATCCAGCCCTGCCAGGGTGTACTGAGAGCAGGTTTCCATGTCCTTCAGCTTCACGGTGGAATCGATTCCGGCCCAGCGCGCTACCCGGGATTCCACCCCATCTGCGGCAATGATGATCTTTCCGTAAATTTCTACCGGAGTGTTTTCTATCTCCGCTTTGACCCCGATAACCTGCCCGCCCTTTTTCAACACATCGAACACGTAAGCATGGGTAAGCAGCTGGGCACCAGCGCGAGTGGCGCGCAATGCCAGATCGTAATCGAATAACCGGCGGTGAAGCACATACCCCACTTCGTCAATGTTCACATACACCGGTGTGCCATCGGGAGCAATCAAGCGAAAATTCTCGATGACCGAAGCAATCCAGTGAGGAGGAGCCGGTTCTTCGATGAGTTCTTCCAGCGCATTCTTAGCCACACCTTCGGCACAACGAACCGGTGTACCCACCTCCCGATCTTTCTCCAGCAATATCACCTTCATTCCCAGACGTGCAGCCTGCCAGGCAGCCATGGAACCGGAAGGTCCCGCACCCACCACCACCACATCGTAGGGATTATCTATCTGTTGAGTTAAGTACATCGTTATTCTCCTTTAAAATTAGGGTAGTCGAACTGAAATCGCTTTCGGTAATAGTAGCGCGTTAAAAAGAAAATTCCTGCCATCAGTAAAAAATAGAGCGGGAATTTAAAACAAATCAAAATGGAAAAAAAGAAAATCGCCATTTTTACTGTTTTGATTACAGCAGCTTTGTTGCGCCGAAGCATCAGGTGCAGCATCCAGGGCAGGGTTAGAATATCGATGGTTAGAATAAGCATATCCCGGTTCCAGATGGCCAGCAGGAGGGAGAGGAAATAGGAGATGAGGCAGGCCTGGATGGTTCGGTTGACGCCGAAACGTACCGGAAAGGTGTGCTTCCCGGTGGAACGGTCGCCGTCCATGTCCGGGATGGTGGTTAAAAAATACAGGCCTGTGTTCAACGCCAGGTAGGGCAGGGAGAGTTGCAGGAAGAGAAGGTTGAGCGGTTGGGTGAGCACCCACCCCAGCGCAAAAGCAATCCAGCCCATAAGCATGTTGAGGATAAGTCCCCGGATGGCGGTGTTTTTGTATTGAAACGGGGGGTAGTTGTACAGATAGCCGGTGATGATGATGAATACGATGAGTAAAAAGGCAGTGGAAAAGTTAATCCATGTGCCCAGGGAGAGGGAGATGGCAATGAGCAGAAAGCTCTCCACAATGGCATGGCGCACAGGAATGTGTTTTTCCCCTATGAGAAAGAGTTTTTTGTTTTTCTGATCCGATTCCACATCCTGAAGCTGGTTGAGGATGAAGCTGGCACCCATGGCGGCCATGAAGGCCAGCATGGAGAGTGCAATGGCACCATTCCACCAGTGGACGGGAAAAGAGGTTCGGGGGAAAAACGCTCCCCATTGGGTCTCTCCGGTGCTCACCAGATAACCTGCCAGCAGGGTGCTCCAGCCCGGGAAAAACAGAATGGGGCGGGTGACGAAAAAGTAATCCAGCAATTTAATCCAGTTACGTGCCATGCGCCTCGATGCGAATATGGTTCGAGATAATCCAGATGCGATTTTTACGATATACTTCGGTGCGATAAACGCCCGGTTCTTCGATATCGAATTCTGCTTTTTTGCCTTCCTTCCGGGCAATGGGCTCTCCGTTCCGGAGCAGCACAATTTTGCTACGTGCCGGGCACTGAACTACACAGTTAGTCGGTTCGGAGAAAGGAAGTCTTTCGCCAATTACGGCAATCCCCCGCTGGTTGATGGCTTTCATCTCGAAGCCGCGAGCATCGCCCAGGGTGAAGTTGGAAATAAACGCCCGGCTTTGTTGCAATGCCTGGTAAATGAGTTCCCGGGAACGGGACAGCGCCTCGCCGGGAATCAGGGGTTGGGTAAGCAGCAGATGGGTACGGATGGTTTTAAAAAGCACTTTGTAAGGGAAAATGGTCACCTGAAACAGACCCCCCAGAATGCGGTGTTTGTGAGCATGGGCATCTACTCCGCCAATTCCCACCACCGGTCGCCGCAGATTCACCTCATCCCAGCGCTTCAGCGTCTGGCGATTGGGCCCTTCTACCGACTTGCGAGGGTGAATAAAGCGCCAGAGCTGGTTCCAGGGATTTAGCCCTTCCATCCACTCGGACATCTGGTTCCACACCTCGATGCCCTGAAAATCGTCGCTTTCCCAGGCCGTCCAGGGGTAAGGCGGGTGTTCCACCAGAGCATCCCGTTTTTCATCCGGATGGGCAATGATCCCGAAACCACCCTGTTCCCGTACCTGCCGCACATATTCCGCTGCCGGTAAATTCTTATTAACTTCTTCCTTTAGACCAAATGCCAGGTAGTGGTTGGCATCATCTACATCATTAATTTCGTAGCCAATAATGGCCAGAACCCGACCGTACCAGCCTTCTTCACCGTTTTTTAATGCCTGAAGGTTGTTGTGGTCGGTAATCATTACATAATTCAGCCCCACAGTTTCGGCATCCCGGGCGATTTGTTCAATGGTTCCGGTTCCGTCAGAATATCGGGAATGAATATGAATGCAACCGACCGCTTCGTAATATGTATCCAGTTTGTCCATCCGTGCTCAGGTTCATTTTTAATAGTTCTAATGATAAAATAGGAACGAAACATTTTCAAACGGTTTTTTGCGAAGAATCCTGAGGAAATATCTGAATTAGCCTGGTTGTAGAATACGTTTTTTCATCGCTTCCTTTTCGTTTCAGAATCTTCCGCTTTTTGATTTACCGGATGCTTCGCCAATTTTAAAGCTGGTTCCTTTATGTTAATTTGAGGATTCTCCGGTTAAAACAGTGTGCCCTTTAAATTTTGCCCACCCTCCACAAACAAAAGTTACCAATCGAGAGATTACATCCTGACACATCAGGAAGTAAGGGATGGGAAAGCCTATATGGAAGAATGCGACACCACATGGCTAATTTAAGATGAAATGGGTGGAAGAGCAAGGCGGGAGTTGAGGTTGCGAGTAACAAAAGACAAATCCCAAAACCCAAATACCAAATTCCAAATGATTTAGTTATTCTTGCTCTAATTTTAATTCGTGCTCATCGGTAGATATTCTTCGCTCTCCCCTAATTTTTCGCCAAAAATAACAAGGGGTGATGTGTTTCTGTCATTCTGAACCCTCGCCTGCGGCAAGGGTTCAGAATCTCATACGAGAACGTCTGGGATTCTTCGATGTCCTGCGTTGCAGGACTCCTCAGAATGACAGGAAGGAGGTACCGAATGTCATGCTGAGGATCCCGCCTTTGGCGGGAGCCGAAGCATCTTTAACACAACAGGAAGAGATTCTTCGCTGTGCTAGCGCTTCGCTCGAATTGATATTTGCCCACGAATCACGCGAATGGACACGAATGAAAAAATTAAAGCAGGAAAAATTAAATTATTTGAACCAAGAATTTTGAATTGGGTGAGTTGTGCAAATTAGTATAATTCGTTATTGTGAAACAAAGCAATTTTTCAAAGGTCAAAAAGTCAATAAAGATGCAAAAGAGTAAAAACAATAAATTTGACTCAAGAGTGCCAAGCACTCACACATGAAGAGCCCAGGGCGAAGCCCTGGGTATAGAAACCATCCCCAAAAAGTGGAGCCCTAAAAGGGCGATACAATACGGATTGGATTAAGAATTTTGAATGGATATTTTTAACCTCAGGATTCACCGTAATTAATAGAACCACGAATCGCACGAATTGGCACGAATAAAAATAATTGTTTATTGCAGATTGCAATTTGGAATTTGGCGTTTTTTTTGTGATTTGGAATTTGTTGTAAGGTATTTTGGTTTTGTAATTTTAGAGTAACATTTCCAGCGGCACTCTCTTTAGACAAATAAAAAATATTCCATGAATTGCAGAAGAGATTCTTCGCTCCGCTCAGAATGACAGGGGGCAGTTCTGTCATTCTGAACCCCGCCGCAGGCGGGGTGAAGAATCTCATTCAGAAATTTGGATTAAACCACAAATCGCACGAATAAGCACGAATGGAAAAAATGTTATAATTAGGTTAAAAAATAACGTGTTAAAATTGTTTGTTTTTTGGAATTTATGGTTTTTAGATTTTAGATTTGTCACTTGTTATTTAATTTTTATATTTTGTAATTAGGAATTAGGGATTTGTCTCTTGTTATTTGTTATTTGTTATTTGTTATTTGGGATTTGGGATTTGGGATTTGAAATCTGTTATCTGAAATATCGGTAAAATCTTAAAAGACTTTCTCTTCCTTCCTTTCACAAACTCTGCAGTCAGTTACGCATCCTTGTCATGTTCCTTACAACGTCCATAAATTTGCAACTGATGGCTAATCATTTCCATGCCGTACTTTTCGCAAATTTCTTTCTGCCGCTCTTCGATGACGGGATCTACAAACTCTATCACCTTACCACACACCACACAAATCATATGGTCATGATGGGGTCTGTCTAATGCCAGTTCGTAACTGGCGTAATCTTTCCCCAAATTCTCTTTTTTCACTATCCCAATTTTATTGAAAAGCTCCAGTGCCCGGTAAATGGTGGCCCGGGAGATGTGGTGATTTTTCTTGCGGATATGAATAAATAG
>JALWDQ010000648.1:0-1001 GCA_027039625.1 Calditrichia bacterium
ACCAGGCCGCTTCGCTGGTGCTGCAGGAAATTTATCTGCGCTACACTCCGGCAGTGGAATTCACCTCGCTGGACGATGCCTACCTGGATCTCACCGGCACCCGGCACCTGCATCCGGAACCGTATCAGCTGGCACAAAACATTCAGCAAGAGGTGGCGCGCCGCCTGCACATTGGGGTATCCGTGGGGATGGGCAGCAACAAGGTTATTGCACGCATTGCCTCGGGACTCCACAAGCCCGGCGGCGTGGTGTACGTGCCACCGGGAAAAGAGCGGGAATTTCTGGCGCCTCTGCCAGTGGACGAGCTCCCGGGTGTGGGACGTGTGGCAAAGGAGCGGCTCACCGAACTGGGAATTCTGACCATCGGGCAACTGGCATCGCTACCGCGCCTGGTGGTTGCCGAGCTGTTCGGCGCCAGCGGAGAACGCCTGTGGGAAATGGCGAACGGCATCGACCCCCGAGAAGTGAAAACCCGCATTCTTCCCCGCCAGATTAGCCGGGAAACAACATTTGAAGAAGATACCACCGATCGCAAAATCGTGCTGGCCACTCTGCAGTACCTTACCGAACGCATCGCCGCTCGCCTTCGGGAACAGGGCTTACACGCCCGGCGGGTGGGGATTAAAATCCGTTATTCCGACTTCACCCAGCATCAGGTGGCCCGTACTCTGCCCACCCCTACGGACAACGCCGCCGAGCTTTTTGCCGCAGTGGAAGCCATGGTGGCACACCTCCCCTTTCGGCGCCTGCGCATCCGCCACGTAGGCGTCCAGGTGAACCAGCTTGCATGGGCGAATCTGCAAACCCGGTTGTTCGACGACACCACCCGTCAGGAGATGCTGGACGCCGCCATTGACGAAATTCGCCAGAAGTTCGGGTTCATGTCCATTCTCCCGGCGGATACGCTGGAACTGCGCCGCAAATATCGCATGGAAAAAAGCGGTTACGTGCTGCACTCCCCGGCACTGACGCGATAAACTGTAACCCGGGAAGGAAGTGAA
>JALWDQ010000649.1:0-1001 GCA_027039625.1 Calditrichia bacterium
GCAAAATGCAGGGATTCCAGAATCGGGATGAAAGCTTCGGAGAATCCGTATCGTCCTGCCCGATACGAACAAGGGGCATGCCCGAAATTCTCGGCAATTTCCTGGGTAAGCACCTGCATCTTCCGGAACTGCAATTCTTCCGGTAAATTGTGGACGAAGGTATTTTCGATGGTTAATTCTTCATCATAAGGGGGATTGCACCAGGGATGCAGGTGCGCCCCGATTTCTGCCAATCCCTCGTTGCGGTAACGCTTTAAAATAGCCACCGCCTCCCGGTTGCGCACCACGGGATAATCGATAAGGTAGGTTAAAATAATTCCGTATTTTTGGGCTAAGCGATGGAGCGGTTCCAGGTACCGAATGTTATTGACGGTACACTCCACATGGCGCTTAAACCCCTTCCCCCACTCCATTTCTTCTTCCGTGTCGATGGAAATAATCAGGTAGATGTTCCGATGGTTCTGCGGTTTAGTCACCTTGGGTTACCCTATCGATTAATTGCAAATATTTCTGGCGCATGGTCTCTCCGGAGAAATGTTGCACGGCGCGTTCCCGGGAATTTTTCGCCAGAATATTCAACATTTCCGGATAGGTGTGCAAATACTTGATGCGTTCGGCCAGCGCCTGAGCGTTTCGGGATGGTACCAGAAACCCGTTTACCCCATTTTCCACCACTTCGGGATTTCCGCCCACATCGGTAGCAATGACGGGCAGACCACTGGCCATCGCTTCGACAATGGCAATGGAAAGCCCCTCGGAAAGACTAGTATTCAGATAGATGTCCATGGCATTGAGCACGGGTCTCACATCCAGGCGGGGCGGAAGGAAGTGGATTCGTTCCGTAAGACCGTACTTCTCCATCATCTGTTTAATCTGATTGGTGTAACTCCCGGGCTCTTCTGCATGCTCGAATTTTCCCAACACTACCAGATGCAATTCCGGAACCCTCTCTCTCAAAAGATGCACCGCTTCCACCATCATCGCCACATTTTTCACCGGCT
>JALWDQ010000650.1:0-1000 GCA_027039625.1 Calditrichia bacterium
TCTCAAATGCGGAAACGATAAAATCGTATAATCCGCCAACTGCAGCGGCTTTTAAGAGAATTTTCGCTTGCTCACCGCCAGATTCTCCTGCCACCAATACTTCCGTAGTCGCTGTTGCTTCCGGGAAGGGAAATTCTCCATGCATATCCTTTACAAAATAGCGTCGGAAGGGAATCAGGAAGAGAATTCCCAGGAATCCCCCGAAAAGCGACGCCAGAAATATTTGCCAGAAATTGGCATTTAATCCCAGTATGTAAAGCCCCGGAATAGTAAAAATTGCTCCGGCGACAATCACGCCAGAAGCTGCACCGATGGATTGGATGATGACATTTTCCGAAAGGGAGTTCTTACGTTTCAGGGCAACCGATAGCCCTACCGCCAGAATAGCAATGGGAATAGCGGCTTCAAAAACCTGCCCGATTTTGAGTCCCAGATATGCAGCGGCTGCCGAAAATAAAATAGCGTAGAAAATACCCCAGAAAAGGGAGTAAGGGGTCACCTCCGGTAAAAATTGATCTGGTGGTACGACCGGAACATATTCCTCACCGGGATTAAGTTTCCGATACGCATTTGAGGGTAGGCCTCGTTTGGTTGTTTCCATGTAGTGTCTCCTCCTGTCTAACCGTTAATAGCAACACGAGCCAGTGTTGCGAAAATAATGAACCCCTGCTAAAAAGTAAAGGGAATTTTCAGAGAAGGGAATAATGGGAGATAAAATGAAAAAAGCGTTGCGTGGGTATGGGGAAGATATTATTTCTCCAGCATTTTTATATTTGAAAAATTATTCAGTGAATCTTAATGGTTTAGCGGGTGGCTGTTCCCGACAAATCGGGACAGGTATCCCGACGCGTCGGGATGGGGGTTCAAATCCCTCCGCCGGAGCAAGAATGGAGATCCTCAGGGAAGAAGAGCCTGAGGATTTTTATTATCGGTCTGGAACAGAAGAAATGAGCGGGTGGCTGTTATCTTGCTAATAAACGTGAGTTAAAATATAGGATAT
>JALWDQ010000651.1:0-3259 GCA_027039625.1 Calditrichia bacterium
ATTGTTTTCTTTGCAGATAGCTTCTGCTTCTTTCAGAAAACCTTCCGGTGGTACGATAATGCCGCCTTCTCCCTGAATGGGTTCCACCAGAAAAGCCGCCGTGTTAGGTGTGATTGCCTCTTTCAAGGCTGAGGTATCTCCAAAGGGAATCACTTTAAACCCCGGTGTAAGCGGACCAAACCCGTCCCGATACTGCTCTTCTGTAGAAAAACTGATGATGGTGATGGTGCGCCCATGAAAATTGTTGGCACACACAATGATTTCAGCTAGATTTTCCGGAACCCCTTTCACTTTGTAGGCCCATTTGCGTGCTGCTTTTAAAGCGGTTTCCACCGCCTCAGCACCAGAGTTCATGGGAAGGACGCGCGGCAATCCCGAAATTTCGCTTAAAATTTTATAGAATTTTCCCAACTGGTCATTCCGAAAAGCGCGTGACGTGAGCGTCACTTTTTGCGCCTGTTCTACCATAGCCTGGTAAATTTTGGGATGACAATGCCCTTGATTTAACGCCGAATAGGCACTTAAAAAATCCAGATAGCGTTTTCCTTCCACATCCCATACCCAGATTCCTTCTGCACGGGTAATGACAACATCCAATGGATGGTAATTATGAGCACCGTATTTCTCCTCCAATGCGATGAATTCCTGGCTGGTCATAACGCTTCCCTTTCCCGTTTAAAATTTCGGCGCCAAAATAACATTTCGTGCCTGAAAAGGCAATGTGAAATTTTTTTCTTTTCTATTCAACTTATTGCTTTCCAGAAGGTGTTTCGTGATGATAAATTGAGTTACTGATTGTAAATTCCCGGATTATTTTTTATAATTCAACCTGTTTCTTTCGAATCAATGAAAAAGGAGTTTCGATATGCATTTTATCGGTCAAGTTCGGGTTATTCCCCATCTCCCACAAGCGATTCAGCGGCTCCAGGATCTGGCGTACAATTTTTATTTCACCTGGCACCCCGAGGTACGCGATTTATTTATTGCCATCGATCGGCAGTTGTGGAAACAAGTTAACCACAATCCTGTGCGGTTTTTGCAGGTTGTACAGCAAAATAAACTGGAAGAAAAAGCCAACGACAGGGAATTTTTATCCCGGTTTAATCAGGTGCTCAAGCAGTTTGATGCCTACATAAACGAGAAAAACACCTGGTTCGTACAGCATTTCCCGGAATATAAAAATCACACCATTGCATATTTTACCGCCGAATTTGGGTTCCATGAATCCCTGCCCATTTATGCCGGAGGTCTGGGGGTACTGGCTGGTGATCACATGAAATCTGCCAGCGACCTGGGCATTCCTCTGGTGGGAATCAGTTTGTTTTACAACCAGACATATTTCACCCAGGAAATTGACAGTGCCGGGAATCAGATTGCGTTGTACCAGGAGATAAATCCCCTGGAGCTTCCCCTCCGTCCCGTGCTGAATGCAGAGGGTACTCCCCTGCTGGTTTCGGTTCCCCTGGCGCATCGTGAAGTGAAAGTACGGGTGTGGGAAGCCCGGGTGGGTCGCATTTCGGCTTATCTGCTGGATTCGAACGTGCCGGAAAACAGTCCCCAGGACCGACAAATCACTTCCCGTTTGTACGGTGGGGATCAGGAAACGCGCATTTCTCAGGAAATTCTTCTGGGTATGGGGGGTGCTCGTGTTTTAAAAGCTATGGGCATCGAGCCTCAGGCCTGGCACATGAACGAAGGACATTCTGTGTTTATGGCCCTGCAGCGCATTGAAAATCTGGTTAAAGAACGGGGCCTCTCCTTTCCGGAAGCGCTGGAAGCAGTGAGCATTAACACCATTTTTACCACCCATACTCCCGTACCCGCAGGCAACGATGCCTTCCCCCTGGATATTAAAGATAAATATTTCCATAAATACTGGGAATCGGTGGGAATTAAACGGCATGAATTTATGGAATTGGGATCTCAGGTGCAACCTGAGGGCTATGAAATTTTCAATGTAACCATTCTGGCACTGAATCTCTCCCGCTATCGAAATGCCGTGAGCCAGCTCCATGCGGAAGTCTCCCGCAGACTCTGGAAAACCGTCTGGCCCGATGTTCCCTCCAGCGAAGTTCCCATCAGTTACATTACCAATGGGGTTCATGCCCTTACCTGGATCTCCCGCAAAATGCGAGATACGTTTACCCGGCATCTTTCTCCCCGGTGGATGGAATCCATAGATGCAACCGATTTCTGGAACAAGGTGGATGAAATCCCGGACGAAGTTCTCTGGAAAACCAAATTAGCACTAAAAGAGAAAATGATCAATCATGTGCGGGAGCGGCTGGAAAAACAGTTTAAGCGAAATAAAATCGGTTCGCATCGCGGGCTGCGTATTCGAAATGCCATTCGTACCGAAACGCTTACCATTGGTTTTGCCCGTCGTTTTGCCACCTACAAACGGGGCACTTTAATTTTTCGGGACATCGAACGTTTGAAGCGGCTTATCAACCATCCCGAACGACCGGTGCAAATCATTTTTGCCGGAAAAGCCCATCCCAAAGATACAGGCGGACAGGAACTCATTCGCCAGATTTATCAGATTTCCATGCAGCCGGAATTTCGCGGAAAGGTGATTTTTGTGGAGAATTACGACATGGGGCTGGCGCGGGATTTAATTTCCGGTGTGGATGTGTGGTTGAATAATCCCCTGCGCACTCAGGAAGCTTCCGGAACCAGCGGCCAGAAGGCGGGAATGAACGGCGGGTTAAATTTCAGCGTGCTGGATGGCTGGTGGTGCGAAGGCTACCGGGGGGATAACGGCTGGGCTTTCGGCGATCAGGACGATTTTCCTTCTCAGGAGGAGTGGAATGCCTGGGATAGTGAAGAGCTCTACGACATTCTGGAAAACGAAATCATTCCCCTGTATTACCAGCGTGATGAGAATGATATTCCGCATCAATGGATACAATTCATGAAAAATTCCATTAAAACCATCCTGCCGGTATTTAATACGCATCGCATGGTTAAAGAATATCTCCAGACCATGTACCTACCGGCTTTTAAAATGGCGGAACTTTATTCCCGGGAGAATTTCCGGATTGCTCGGGAAATTTCTCAATGGAAAGAGAGAATCCAGCGCTTCTGGAGCGATGTTCGAATTGTACCGAATCACAATCACACTCTCCAACAAACCATGGAGGTGAATTTCGGAGAGGAGCTTCCCATAGAAACGGTGGTGGAACTGGGACGTTTGACACCGGAAGATGTGAGGGTGCAGATGTACATGGTGCGGCTGGAGCTGGATGGTTCACTGAGT
>JALWDQ010000652.1:0-3257 GCA_027039625.1 Calditrichia bacterium
AATAGCGCGGTTTTTCCACCGGCAGGACTTCCGTACACACTTCCGTAATGCGATTGCGCTCCTCCAGACTCTCACCCACCGCCAGCCCACCGATGGCATACCCTTCAAAATCGAACTGCATCAGTTTCCGGGCACTTTCCCGGCGAAGTTGGGGATAAATTCCTCCCTGCACAATTCCAAACTGAAACTGACGATAGCCGTACAAAGGCTGGGTATTCAGAAAATGCTGACGGGAGCGTTCTGCCCAGCGTAGGGTAAGCAGATGGGCTTCCCGGGCGGTCTTTTTATCGCTGGGATTGGCAATACACTGATCCAGCACCATCATGATGTCCGAACCAATGGCGCGTTGAATATCCACTACCTTTTCAGGAGTGAAAAAATAGGAGGAGCCATCCCAATGAGATTTAAACCACACCCCTTCCTCGGAGAGGGTTCGCAATTCGGTGAGGCTATATACCTGAAATCCCCCGCTATCGGTGAGGATAGGGCCATCCCAGCTATTGAAACGGTGCAATCCACCCGCAGCCTGCAAAATGTCCAATCCCGGTTTCAAATAAAGATGGTAGGTATTTCCCAGAATAATCTTGGCACCGTTTTCCCGCAGTTCATGGGGGCTCAGCGTTTTTACGGTACCGATGGTACCCACCGGCATAAAGATGGGGGTTTCCACTGCTCCGTGGTCGGTAATAAAAATACCCGCACGAGCACGGCTGCGGGTATCCTGATGTTCAATACGAAAATCCATTTGTAAAATACTATACCCTTTTCCCCGTTCAATAGGTTACGGGGAAATCGTTTTTACTTTTTTTCCCACTGATTTAGACCATTTCAATATCAATCACGATATCTTTCTCGATATCGAATGTCTTTTCTAACTTCTTTTCCAGTTCAATTTTGTTAACCTTCTCAATCAACATCTTGAACTGGTTTCCGTCGCTATCTTTTTCCAGGAGTTTTCCTTCAGCATTCACTGTACCCTGATTTTTCGCATCGTAGTAAGCCACCAGCACCGTATCCCCCACATCCAGTGCCGTAACAATTTCCCGCAGCGAATCCACATTCCGTTCCTGCTCCAGCAACTCCTGATCCTGAGAAACATTAATTTCCTTGATATCTCCGTCATCATAGCGAAAGTCGATAATGCCACCGCCTTTTTTAGCATAGACCAGCTTTTCCGTCGCACTTTCGATAAGTTCGCGCTCCAGATTCACAATTTTTCCGGTGAATCCCTCATTACCAATGTACAATATTTCCACAATGAGCGGCATGTCATCAATTTCGCCGTCAAATCCCACCCGAATAATTTCCACCTGTTTGCCTACCCCGATTTCAGAGATGCGCTTTTTAACTTCTTCCGGGGGCATGGCACCGGGACGAATTTGCACCTTCTTTTTGCCTTTTTTCTTAAATAACCACCAGAAATGGCGGGTGAATCGTGTGTCGTCCCATCCCACAGCAGGCAGTTTTTGATGATACCGGCGGTATGGTGTTGGCTTCATGGATGCCCCAATTTTAGTTAGCTAATTAATTTTCATAAAGTTAGGGAATTTTGAAGAATAATGCAAATAAATTTTTTTTGGTCGGTCAATTTTTTATGGAAGGAATTTCATCAATAGCACACCGCAGACTCTTCCGGGAAGATGCCTGCGGTGCTGTTTGCATTCGCAATCAAAAAAGGAACATTCCCGATGTACCGGGGAGTTATTTTTGTTCCATGACACATGGAACACCCGGAGATAAAGTGCCTCTATGAATGTTGTTTAAAATATTCCACCGTTAACCGAATCCCTTCATCCAGAGGCATCGTGGGCTTCCAGCCCAATTCGCGGAAAATCAGTTCGCTGGAAATCACACTCCGTTTCTGTTCACCCGGCTTGGCGGGACCGTGTTTTTCCGGTACCGTTTTACCGGTGTACTTCACTATTTTGGTAAACAATTCATTTACATTGGTTTCCACCCCGGTGCCGATGTTGTAAACACGATTGTCCCCTTTCTCCAGAACCAGTTCATTGGCTTTCACCACATCGCCTACAAACACATAATCCCGGGTCTGCAGTCCGTCTCCATTGATAATCGGCTGCTCTCCATTTAAAATCTTCTGGGTAAAAATTGCCACCACTCCCGCCTCGCCATGGGGATTCTGCCGGGGACCGTACACGTTCGCATAGCGCAGAACGGTGTAAGTTAATCCATGAGTCTGGTTGTAAAAGTACAGATATTTTTCAGTGGTGAGTTTGGTAATTCCATAGGGAGAGAGAGGACGTAAGGGATGATTTTCGTCCGCCGGGAAATAATCCTGCTCCCCATATATCGCTCCCCCAGTAGAAGCAAAAATAAATTTTTTTACTCCGGTGCGAACACAATTCTGGAGAATATTCAATCCACCCAGTACATTCACCGTGGCATCGTAAATGGGATCTTCCACGGATTTACGCACATCCATCTGGGCAGCATGGTGATTCACAATATCCGGGCGTTCCTTATCGAAAACTTCTTTGATGCCTTCATCACAGATGTCCATCTCGTAAAAAGTGGCCTTTTCCGGCACATTCTCCCGTCGCCCGGTAACCAGATTATCTACGATAACCACCTCATGACCCAATTCCAGATAGCGATCGGCAATGTTAGAACCGATGAATCCTGCTCCACCTGTAATGAGAATTTTCATAGACGCTCCTTTCTTTTGGTATCCTGTTGTCCGATTGTGCATGAAATATGTCTTCGAAAACTCCGGGAAGATAAAACGAATATCACATTATCGACACTGGAAAAAAAGATTTAAGGCGTTATTTTAGGTAAGAGCCTCCTTTCGGGTTAGGTGGTTTTCAGGTAATCAGTTTCCAGCCTCGTTCGGCGATATCGGTTCGGTAGTGCATGCCGGGAAATTGAATTTTACGCAGATTGCGGTAGGCTTTATCTGCGGCTGCTTTAAGCTGCTGGTGACGGGCAGTTACCCCCAGTACCCGCCCACCGCTGGTGACAACTTGCCCTCCTTCCCGGCGGGTTCCGGCATGAAATACCAGCACATCCGGCTCCACCGCTTCCAGTCCCTGGATGGGCTTTCCTTTTTCGTAACTCCCGGGATATCCACCGGAAGCCGCAATCACACACACGGCATATTCAGGCCGTACTTGGAGCTTAACCTCACCGATTCGCCCCTGTGCGCTGGCCATTAACAATTCCAGCAAATCATTTTCCAGCAAAGGCAACACTACCTGAGTTTCCGGATCCCCAAACCGGCAGTTAAATTCCACCAC
>JALWDQ010000653.1:0-10061 GCA_027039625.1 Calditrichia bacterium
CTATTTACCCTATTTACCCTATTTACCCTATTTACCCTATACACCCTATACACCCTATACACCCTATACACCCTATACACCCCACGCACCATCCCCCCTACTCCCACGCTTCAAACTTTTGCAGCAGATATTCTTTTTTCTCTTCGAAAATCTTTGCCTGTTGCTGAATGACTTCCTCGGCTTCGGTATCGCTCAATTCGGCTACCTGACGACAATAGGAACCAACCCGTCCGAAATACAACGGCGTAATGATATCCACCAACCGCCGTCGGTTTCGCGACCAGGTCTGATAAATAAAAGCAAAATCGTACAAAACCTGCGCCCACAAATCCGGTTGAAAATCCAGAATATGCTCCTTTTTTGCTTTCTGATAAACTGCCTCCAGTCCTTCCAGATTTTCCCGGGTGAGTACATTTTCGTAGAGAGGACGAAATTGCTCGTAACCTTCGCAAAACTCACGCTCCATTTTGCTTAACGTAACCGCAACGGGCGGAATTTTAGGTGTCTTGTTTAGTTCGTTCCAGATGGGTACCGGAGAATACACCACATGGTCTCGCCATTTTTCCTCGTAAGTGCCCATTAAGTAGAACATGGTGCTGATGACCTGCTGGAACATGGGACCCAGATCCTCCGCGGGATCTTTGGGATCGTGAATTTTAGCCCCCAGATTCGCCTGCACCAGACGATATCCTTCGGCAATGGCAGAGGTGGTCATCCAGATGTCAATCCCGAAACGGGCGACGTCCGTTAACCAGACATCCTGTTTGGCATAAAATGCGGCCAGCATACCGGAGAACCCGAAATCGCCGCCAATGGGTTGTCGCACATCTTTCCCGTACAATGCCCGGGTCATGGGATAAATAATGTGGTTGGTGATGGTACCGTCGTATTTATGCCGTACGTAGTATGGAGCCACAAAATCGGCTTTCCCCTCCATGATGGGTTGCACCAGATTGTACACCCAGTTGGGCTCGATACTCCGTAAATCCGCATCCAGCACCGCGCAGGCATCGGCTTTGGTGAGTACTGCAAATTCGAACACCGCCCGGAAGGATGTTCCTTTACCGGGAATCCCCCGGTAAATGCTTACCCGTCGCTGCACTTTCTCCGGAATTCGCGCTGCTTCGGCTTCTTCCCGGGTGTCGTCCAGCGATCCCCCATCGGACACCAGAATCGCCGACCGGCGATCGGGGTAATATTCCACCAACCCCTCTCCCACCACTTCCACCACATGCCGGATGGTATCTTCATTATTGAAAGAAGGAATCCCCACCAGAATGTCAATCTCTTTTAACTCCTTTCCCCACTCCACGATATTCTTTCGCAGAGCGGAACTGTAATATTTCATCTTCTTCATCTCTGCCTCCTCAAAAAAAATTTGAATTTACCCGTTGCGCTAAAAACTTTCCCTACAGGATTCATGCGGGAAAATAATTAAAAAGAAAATTAAAAGAAAATTAAATTGCTAAAATTTCAGAAGATATTTAAGAACCTCACAAATAAAATTCTTCGTTCAGCTTGCGCAGAGGATTCTTCGCCCTGCTAACGATTGAGATTCTTCGCCCCACCTGCGGCGGGGCTCAGAATGACAGGGTAGTCCTTATTAGAACCACTGTTCTTATTTTCAGTTTAGTTGTTTTCCCGGTAAAATTCAACCGCTTTCCCGAAAATTCCGATTTAAAATTCACTCCTTAACGGGCAAAGAGTTCCCCGACAGCTCAGGAACATTCTTCCGGTAAAATCTGGAAAATATATTGCCTTTGCAACGGAACGTTCACTATTTTGAAATAAGATGCAGGAAAAGCGGATACCAGGAAGGGTTTCAACAACAAAATGAGGAATGGGAAAAACATTCCGTAACACAGGTGGTTGCAGCAGTTAAAGAAAACCGGGGAATGTGATGAGCGAGAAACAAATCATTATCGATGGTTACAACCTCATCAAAATAAACCAGGCACAATTTCCGCCAGACCTCTCCCTGGAGCAGCAACGGGAACATCTGCTGCGGCTGCTACATTCTTCTCCCCGCTTCTACGGAAAACAAATCACCGTGGTCTTCGACGGCGCCCAACCGGTGTTGCCTGCCTCCCGATTTCGCTATCGGGGCATTCGGGTTCTGTTCTCGGGAAAAGGCATCACCGCGGATGACACTATTCGCCGCATGATTCGCAACTCCTCGCATCCGGAAAAGATTCTGGTGGTTACTTCCGACCGGGAAATTCAATTCACCGCCCGGGATCTGGGAAGCGCCGTGGCGGAGTCCCGCCATTTCTGGAAGCAGTTAACCGCCCATTCCACCACCACCCCCTCTCCGGAGACCGAAGCACAGAAAGACCGCGAGCTCTCCCAACGAGAAGTAGAGGAATGGCTGGAACTGTTCCGCCAGCGGAGGGAAAGCGATGAAGATTAAAACTCCCTTTCCCCGCCAAACGGTTTACGGACTCATTGTGCTGGGATTCATCGCCGTAGCACTGATTAATTTTCTCTCCTGGATTTTTCTCCAGGGATTAAAATCGGACATCACCCGGGAGTTAAAAAGCCAGATTCTCCACCTGGGAAACATCTCCACCCGCCTTATGAATGGAAACGACCTGGAAAAAATTCTTCCGGGAATGGAAAGCGATCCGCTGGTGACCTATTACCAGCAGTTACTGTATGATTTGAAATTGCAAAACAATCTGGAAAACATTTTGATTCTGGATCCCGCAGGGCATCTGCTGGTGGATTATCGGGTGAATTTCCGCATCGGGGACAGTTTGCTCACTTTTCCTCTACAAAGGCAGCTTTTGCAAAAGGCGGCGGTGGGAAGGGTACCCGAACCGTATCTTCTTCACTGGAAAGGGCAATATTTCCTCACCGCCTATTTCCCCATTTTCAACGATCTCGAAGAGCCCACCGGGGTGCTGGTGCTGGATGCCCCGATGGAATTTTTCCGCACTTTGAACAAGTTCGAGCGGGGCACGTTGCTGCTGGGGGCTGGTGGTTTGCTGGTCACCTTGCTGTTTGCGGGATTGGTGTTGTACGCCACCCGACGATTGCTCTTGGCCGAAACCCGCATGCGGGAACAGGAACGGCTGGCTCAACTGGGACAGATGGCGGCAACCGTGGCTCACGAAATTCGCAACCCGCTCAGCATCATGAAAGGCTCGGCCGAGGTGCTGACGAAAAAATTTGGGGAACAATCCCGGGAGATGGTTTCCTTCATCACCGAGGAAATTGACCGGCTAAATCGGCTGGTGGACAATTTTTTACGCTTTGCCCGGCAGCCCCGGCTTCACCCGGAACCGGTACAACTGGCAGCGTTGTTAGATGATTTGCTCCCCTCGCTGCAACACCGCGGGGTTAAAGCACATCTTCCGGACACACTCCCTCCGGTGCAAGCTGATGCCGATGCCCTGCGACAGATTCTGTTAAACCTCCTGGGCAACGCCCTGGATGCCTGCGGCGAAACCGGTGAGATCGAAATCCGGGCTACCCCTACCCGGAAACCACGCCGGGGAGTGGAAATAACCATTTCCGATAACGGTCCCGGCATCCCCCCGGAGGCACTCAACCGGGTGTTTGAACCGTTTTTCTCCACCAAAGCCACTGGCAGCGGCCTGGGATTAGCCATCAGTAAACAGCTCACCGAAGCGATGGGCGGGCGCATCATCATCGAAAGCCAGCCGGGAAGCGGCACCACCGTCCGGCTCTGGCTCCCGGCCGGGTAAGAGTAAGGGCGAAGAATCTTTATAACGGAAAACGGAGAAAAAATAACGTTTTTAGCACAACCATCAGGCTAAAGTCCGATTTGGGGCTGAGATTCCATTATTGCCGGGATTCTGCTTACCTATCCCTGCAAAGAAACCGGAGAGCAGGATCCCTCAGAGCAAGGTACAAGCATTTTTAGCACAGCGGTTTGAAAATGATGAAATGCTCACTAACTTCCGGGACATGATATGGCACATTTTGCAGAATTTTCGATAGAGTTTTTTTCGTTAACCCCGTTATTCTGGTGGGGAATACTGCTATTTCTGGCGTATGCCGAAATTCATTTTCGTTACCGGTTTCTACCCAGCCTTCTTTATCAGGAAGAGCCGGAAATTGTGTTCGATCTCCCGTTGCGGAGCGAGCAGGGTCGGGAGATTCCTCTTTTTCTGTTCATTAAGGATGCCCATCGCTTTCCGGTCACCCTGCTCCAGGGACATGTGCTTGTTTCCCGGGGAGATGACCCGGCTCCCCGCCGCTGGCCGTTTTCCCTGAATCACCGGGTGCAGGAGCATTTTTTCTCCCGGGTGTTGAATTTGCCCCCGGAGCTGTTTCCTCAACCCGGACGCTATCAATTGCGCGTCCACCTGGAATATCGCGTGGGCAACACCCGGAAATCTCTGGAGCAGGATAATTACCCGCATCTTCGTAAAGAACCATTTCTCATCGAAATTGCCGCCGATCCCCTGCCAACATTTCCCGGCTGGTACTGGGGCGATCTACATGTGCACAGTAACTTTACGGAAGATCAGGTGGAGTTTGGTGCACCGGTGCGGGAAACGGTGCTGGCGGCGCAAAGCATGGGCCTCCATTTTCTGGCCATCACCGATCATTCCTACGATCTGGATGATTTGCCCGAAGATTACACCCGCAACGATTCCCAACTCCGGAAATGGCAACGTTTTCAGGAAGAAATCCAGCGGGTGCAGGAGGAGTTCCCGGATTTCACCATCATTCCCGGGGAAGAAGTTTCGGTGGGGAATCGCCGGGGGAAAAACGTGCATTGCCTGGTTCTGAACGATCCCACCTTTCATCCCGGGGCGGGAGACAGTGCCGAACAACTCTTCCGGAACCGCCCCACTCTCACCATCGGGGAATTGCTCCAGCGCCTGCACCCCGATGCCCTGGCCATTGCCGCCCACCCCGTGGAAAAACCGCCGCTCTCCCAGCGCCTCATTCTCAATCGCGGCATCTGGGAGCTTCCGGATGTGGAAATCAATTCCATATCCAACCTGCAAATACTGAACGGAATTTTCCGCGACGATACCTTCTATTGTGGATTAGCACTGTGGAAAATTCTGCTGGCCAGCCGCTACAAAGTGGGCATTGTGGCAGGGAACGACGCGCACGGGAATTTCAACATTTACCGCCAGGTTAAAACACCCTTTCTTTCCCTCCACTCCCACCGACATCATTTGCTGGGTAAAGTGCGCACGGCAGTGTTTAGTCCCTCCCGGAAACCGTCCGATCTACTCCGGGCATTGCGAGAGCACCGCGCTCTCATTTCCAACGGTCCCATCGCCATTTTCAGTGTCGAAGGGTTTCTCACCGCGCATATCGGTGAGCTCTTTCCCCAGCCGCACCGGGGCACCATTCGTATTCAGGCAAAAAGCACACCCGAATATGGTTTCTGGAGAAAAATTGTTCTATATTTAAGCTATCGAGGAAAATCGCTGGAAGAGCAAATTGTGGTGGAAATTGAAAATCAATCGCTGGAAATTGAAACGGAAGTACCACTTCCCAAACAGTCGCTGCGTTACATCCGGTTGGAAGGGAGCACCATCCGGGAAAAGGAAAAATATTACTGCTACACAAATCCCATCTGGTTCATGTAAATCGCTTCCCATCCGGCCAGCATGGATCGTTGTTTTGCTATTGTTCCTTCTTTTTTTCCGGAACAGTCCGGCGCAGGAGGTCATCACCTTCCCGGTGCGCATCGATACCGTTATCCTGGTGGGGAACGAGAAAACCCGGGATTTCGTTATTTTGCGCGAAATCCCGTTCACCCTTCCGGACACCCTGGATCAAGCCGACCTCCAGAAAATTAGCTACCGGCTGCAGAACCTGTTTCTTTTCAACCGGGTGGAATTGCAGCTCATGCGCTTCGAAAACGGGAAAACCGCTCTCATCATCACCGTTACGGAGAAATGGTATTTCTATCCCCTGCCCATTCTTTTTTTGAACGATCGAGACTGGCACAAAATCAGCTTCGGGATGCAGGTCACCCATTTCAACTTCCGGGGACGCAACGAGAAATTCAGCATCGGTGGCTGGCTGGGGTACAATCCCAGCTTCTTCCTGAATTACTTCAATCCCTGGATTGGCAAACGTTCGCGGTTGCTGCTGGGCGTGTCCCTTTACCATAAAAAAGTAAAGAACCGTATTTTCGATATGAATGAAAAACACACCGGGTTCGACGTGACCTTTGGGCGGCGCTTTTCCCTGTGGCTTCAGTCCCAATTCAAAATTTCGCTGGATTGGATCGAGCTTCCGCCGGAGTATCGGGAATATAATTTCTCCGGAACCGCCACCGATCTGGTACCCTCCTTTTCGTACGAAATTTTGTGGGATCGCCGTAATTTGTTTGAGTATCCCACCGAGGGGCACTACCTGCAGTACATCATCCAGCGCACCGGCTTTGCGGAAACCCAACCACGCTTCTGGCGACTTCAATTTGACCACCGCCTGTATCTGCCTATTTTTCATCCGGTTTCCTGGGGAATTCGCAATCTGACTATCATCCAGAAGGGAGAATTACCCATTTACGATCGCCGTTATTTCGGATTTGAAGAACGCATTCGCGGGCATTTTTTTACCGTATATCCTGCTCCGGAAGATTTCCGCCAATACAACTCTCCCAATTTGATGCTATGGAGCGCAGAGATTCGCTTCCCCATTTTACCGGTGCGTTATTATTCCTGGAACGATGCTCCCTTTTTAGCCTATCTTTATCAGAATCTAAAATTTGGCATCTCCGGCGCGCTGTTTCTGGACAGCGGCATCGTCTGGCAACACGACCGCGATTTTACCTTGCGCAACCACAATACCGGTTTTGGATTCGGTTTACATTTCCATCTGCCGTATGTCACCACCCTGCGGATCGATTACGCCTTCAACGAAGCCCTACGGGGACAGATCATCATCGATCTGGGAGCGAGTTTTTAATCAAAATAACAGCTTGCCCCCTTAGCTCACCCAATAATAAAAATGGTGCCTGAATTAAATTGATGTTTCAATCTTTTTTACACAATCCTGCACAATACAAGCTCTGCTTGTAAAGCACAGTATTTTTTAAGATTAAAAGCAAAAGCGCCGGGGATGTAAAGGTTCACTTAAATCTTTCATTTCTTGTGTTACCTTCAATGCCTTTTACGTCATCTGTTGTCTTTGTATCTCTGTAATTTTACCTTTTTCCGCATTCAATGGATGTAAAAATCAATTCAAAATTCAAAATTCTCAATTAACTCAGCCTTGTGCACTCATTTTTTTCGCGCAACTACTCCCTGATAGCCAATCTTCACCCGGGCAAAACCCGCCTCATACAGTCGTTCGGCGGTTTGTGTCGCCAGGCTACGCTTCCGCTGACGTTGGTGGGGATTTCCCGTGTAATGATAAAGCGCACCACCGGTTTTCAGCACACGAAACAGCTCCCGATAAAATTGCAGTTGGTACAATTGCGGTGCCAGAGAAAATCGGGGAGGATCGTGAACGATGTAACGGAAATAGGCGGGAGGTATTTGAGTAACCACCGTTTCCACCGGTGCTACAATTAGCTGAATTTTTGGATGGTTCAATACCTCCTGCGACCAGGGATTTTCGGCACAAAACGCCAGCAAATTGGGATCCGCTTCACATACCAGTACCTGTTGAACCTCTTCGTACCAAGCTTCAGCAATGGCTGTGTATCCCAGTCCCAGGCAGGTATCCAGCACCCGACCACGCAGCCTGCCCAGCGTTTTGAGCTTGCGCCGGGTATCTTCCAAGGGACTTCCACCCTGGGTGACGTGCATTTTGATGCCGCTAATTTCCACGGTAGGCGGTACACCCTCCGCTACAAACACCATCTTGTAATATTTATTGGTGCTTCGATCGAACCGTTGCCAGGCCTCCCACTCCTTCTCACGCCAGATTAAAATAGTGCGTTCGCTATCCGGAGAAGCAGGAATAGGTAAAATTTGTTCTCCATAACGAAAATGGTTGGGTGGCAAAAGGCTTACCCTTACCTGGCTTCGACCTACATCCAGCGAAATGCGTACTTCCCTGCCCTTCCCATCCCGCGAAGCACGGCGCAGACGTAAAATATCCGGTACAGTCAGAAAAAGGGGTGTTTCGTCCATTTTCCCAGTTCAATCCGTTACCGAGGTAAATTCCAGTAAACGAGTCAGAAAAGCCTCCATCTCATCCATGGAAAAATGGCGGCTAAAACGTTTGGCCTCTTTGCCTTCCAGAAAAATAACGATGGTAGGAACGGCAAATACGATATACTGTCCGCTAACTTCCGGGTGTTGATGCGTATCCACGTAAAGAAATTCAATTCCCAGCGACTCCACCAGCGCCTGCACCTTTGGACGCAACACTTTGCACACACTGCATTCCGGATAAGAAAAATACGCAACCAGTAAAGGCCTGGTGCGAATTGTTTTTAAAATTTGCTCAGTATTCATTGTTTCCTCAACGTTTCATTTAAATCAATTGACCTTCTAATCATACACAATCTGGTTAATAGCGCCAACATTGCATTCTTAAAATCAATAAATTAATAAATGAAACACATTAGACGAAGTTACAAAAAAAATATCCCCTGCATTTTTCCTGAAAATTTTTTTAAATTTTCTTTTTGTTTGCAAACGAATGAGGAACTTGTTTGATTGAAAGAGGAGGCAACCATGCAAAATAAAATTGGCATTCGACACGAAAACAAAGATTTAACCGAAAAACGTGCTCCCCTAACTCCCGATCAGGTACGGGAATTAATTAACCAGCATGGGTTAACCGTGGTGGTAGAACCCAGCGAAACCCGGATATTTAAGGATGAAGAATACCGCGCTGCCGGTGCAGCAATTTCTTCGGACCTCTCCGATTGCAACATTGTGTTTGGCGTTAAAGAAATTCCCATTCCCAGCCTGCTTCCCGGTAAGGCACTTTGCTTTTTTTCGCATACTATTAAGGGTCAACCTTACAACATGCCCATGCTGAAGGCTATTCTGGATTTGCGCATTACTTTGCTGGATTACGAGAAAGTAACCGATGAACGTGGTCGGCGGCTCATCTTTTTTGGGCGGTTTGCTGGATATGCCGGCATGATTGACACCCTCTGGGCACTGGGAGGCCGCCTGAAATGGGAAGGGTTGGACACACCCTTTGCCGAAATTAAACAGGCTTGGCACTACAACAGTCTTCAGGAAGCCCGGGAACACATCCGGAGCGTGGGGGAAAAAATTGCCGCCAATGGATTACCGGAATCCGTGATGCCGCTGGTGGTGGGATTTGCCGGCTATGGGCAGGTGTCCCAGGGAGCTCAGGAGATTTTTGATGAATTGCCGTTTGAGGAAATTACACCGCAACAATTGGGCGAATTTTATCGCAGCGGTACTTGGTCCCGCAACCGGGTGTACAAAGTAGTTTTTAAAGAAGAAGATATGGTGCGGCCCAAATCTCCCAGTACCCCTTTTGAATTACAGGATTACTATCAACACCCCGAGAAGTACGAGGGACGGTTCGAAGAGTATTTGCCATTCCTTACAGTGCTGGTAAATGGTATCTACTGGGAGCCGAAATATCCCCGGCTGGTCACCCGTCGGTATCTGAAAGAGCGCTGGGAAAGTGGCGAGAAACTACCTTTGCGGGTCATCGGAGATATTACCTGCGATATCGAAGGTTCTATCGAGTGCAATCTGAAAGCCACTAAATCCACCAATCCCATTTATGTGTACCACCCCCTGGAGGGAACCATTCACGACGGCTGGGAAGGAGACGGTGTGGTAGTGCTGGCCGTTGACAAACTACCCAGCGAACTTCCTCGGGAAGCATCCGAAAGTTTCGGCCGCGCCCTGTTGCCCTTTGTGCCCACCCTTGCAGCAGCGGATTATGGGCAACCGTTTGAGTCACTGAACATCCCCACGGAATTTAAACGTGCCGTCATCGCCCATCAGGGTAAGCTTACACCGGATTTCACCTATCTGGAACAGTATTTAAATCTGGAATCCGGGAAGGAGTAAGTGAAGTTTATAGGGGAAATAGGGGAATAGGGGGAATAGGGGAAATAGGGAAATAGGGAAATAGGGAAATAGGGAAATAGGGAAATAGGGGAATAG
>JALWDQ010000653.1:10071-10265 GCA_027039625.1 Calditrichia bacterium
TCACGACGGCTGGGAAGGAGACGGTGTGGTAGTGCTGGCCGTTGACAAACTACCCAGCGAACTTCCCCGGGAAGCATCCGAAAGTTTCGGCCGCGCCCTGTTGCCCTTTGTGCCCACCCTTGCAGCAGCGGATTATGGGCAACCGTTTGAGTCACTGAACATCCCCACGGAATTTAAACGTGCCGTCATCGCCC
>JALWDQ010000654.1:0-10259 GCA_027039625.1 Calditrichia bacterium
GAGATGCGGTCGCGGTAAGGATTGTAACTGAATCTCCCGCGCCATGTTCAATTCGTGCGCCAGACGCTCCTTCTCGCTAAACTCCCGATGCAAATTGATGTTCTCGATGGCAATGGCAATCTGGGTGGCAATAATCTGCAGCAGTTCCAGGTCTTCCTTATTAAACGGGGTCTCCGAACGCTTCTCCCCCAGAATCAAAAATCCCAGATTTTGACTCTTACTGCGAACACACTGCACATAAAGTGCTCCCGCCTCAATAAGTGATCGAAACTGGTTATCTTCAAACCGGGTAAGTTCGATAAAAGAATGGGGATTGGCAACAAGCGGAGCAACCGTTTCGGTGGTAAGCTGGAAATGATTCGGCAGTGCAAATCCCTTCTGTGCTTTGATGACAAACGTGTCATTTTCCTTCAGACACAGGGCAATTTGCTTCAGATGCATGATATTGTCCACATTTTCGATAACCTGCCGGGCTAAAATTTCTTCATTGGGAGCAATGAGCCCCAGGGGCGAAAATTCCCGTAGCGCGGTGCGGTAATCATATTTGCTCTGGAAAAACCGCCGGTCAATTAAACTGCGCGTCTTGCGATGCACCCAGAGAATAAGCAGCGTGAACAAAATTCCGTATCCCAACAAAACCCCTTCCTGGGGTGCGCCGCCAGAGGAGTTCATTTGCTCGATGCTGAGTATCTCCACGCTGCTTTCGTGAAACAAAATAACCGGCAGGTAAGAACGAATGTTCGGCAGATGATTAATAAGCAAAATAAGAATGAATATCGTAAACGCCGTATGAAGGCTGGTTACTGTGTAATAAATCCAGTTCTTCCGAATAATGATGGTTAAGTCGAATATGCGATAACGCTGAATGGTGATAAAAATAAAAACGGGTGAGAGAAAAAGCGGAAATAAAACATACGGGAGATAACTTGTAAATGGAGTACGCGCTCGAGAGAAAATATAGAGAGCAACTGAGAGGAGAGTGACAAATATCAACAGAAAATTGTTGTATCTTAAATATTTCGATTTTTTCCGATATTCCTCCCGTATATATCGATGTTTGTGGTTAAGTGCAGCCAGTCCTAATCCTAAAAATAGCAGGAATAGAAAGGATAGCCATTGCATGCGATAAAAGCCGAAACCAGCACCAATTAGAAACAGTAAAATAATACCACCAACAGAATATAAAAAGAATAGCCGTTTACGAATGGAAATTTCCTTGCCAAAACGGCGATCGGGAAAATAAAAAGAAAGTGTAAACAACAGCAGCATGCTCATGAGAACCGAGATGGCATCCAGAAAAAACATGACACGATAAAACAATTCCGAGCTTTGCGATGGTCGGGGAATAACCCGTAACCAGAGAGCAAAATTCAGCGTAATGGTTGCGTAGGCGAACAATCGCGCTTCCTTAAGATGCGGACGAGAAACTCCCACAAACAGTCCCAGCAAACCATACAGAATTCCCAGCAACACGGTAAGCAAATAAAAAAGCTGCACTCCAAAAGGAGCGAGCCGAACGTGGATGGTCATGGGTTTGCCGTTTCGTAGAATTTCGTATTCCAGGGTTTTTCCGATATACTCTTTTTGCAGCAGGATGTCTGCTTCGCGGGCGTTACGAAATGTTTGCCCATTAATTCGGGTAATGATATCGCCCACCTTTAGTCCCGCCCGATCCGAAGCACCTCCTTTTTCAATGTAAATAATCCGAACTCCCCGCGGATCGCTGACGAAAATGTTCTGATCCGTTGCCTGGTGCACCACCTGAAAAAAATTGTACCCACCCAGCAGAGTTATGGCACAAAAATACAGGAGGATAAATGCTCGATGTCGTCTCTTCCAATCCATTCGCGCTTCCCGAATCTGTCCGTTAAATCTCAGTTACGTAAATATAAAAAAATAGTTCAGGAAAAAGAATGGTTTTTAAGCGGGATAAATTAACCACTTACGATGTGGCGCTTTTTTTCAGAATTTCTATCTTAAAACGATCCACGGAAATGGTTTGAACAAAATTTTGAATTATTTTTTATAACCCCAGGAACGAATAGGCACTTTACCACGAATTACATGAATAAGCACGAATAAAAGGAATGGGTATTTGCCCACGGATTAAAAGATTGAGTTTTTGCCCACGAATCACGCGAATGGACACGAATTAAAAATAATTATTTTTTGGATTTAGAATTTGTTTTTGGAATTTGGGATTTGTGATTTGAGATTTGTTATTTGTTATTTGTTATTTGGGATTTGGGATTTGGGATTTGCTGTTTGGATTTTTCTATTTGCTGTTTTTTTGCCTCTTCTTAGCATCCATTGGGGTTAAATTTAAGAATTGGAAAAACCAATCGCTCCCCATGTAGTATGACACAATCCCAAAGACACCACTAAAAATTTTTATCTTTTGATATGCCATTAAACTCCATTAAATTTTCGCACTATTTAATCCGGCCTATTTACATTAAATAACGGAGGTCTTTTATGAAACGATTTGTAATTATTTTCTCCCTTGTTCTGGCTATGCTGATTCTCTTTTGTGGCAAACAGGAAAAACAGCAGCCCGCAAGTACAGAAAAAGCTGCCACGTCCCTTACTCCAAAGGCAGCGTTAAAGGCCATGCACGAAGTGATCCACCCCATGTGGCACGATGCCTATCCGGAGAAGGATGTCGAGCAGCTTAAATCCCTGTATCCGGAGCTGCAGAAACAGTATCAGGCTCTAAAATCCGTTCAATTTCCGGATAGTTTACGGGATAAATCCATGCACTGGCAACAAGGGGTAGAAAAAATGGGGCAAATCCTCCAGGAATACAGTGCAGCCATAGAGAAGAACGACACGGAGGCTCTGCTTAACGCGGCGCGGGATTTACATACCAGTTTCGAAAAATTAGTAGGAATTCTCAAACCGGCAGTACCCGCTCTGGATGAATTTCATAAGGTTCTTTTCAAAGTTTTCCACGATTACATTCCCAATAATCAATGGGATAAAGTAAAGGAAACCATTCCGGAATTTCAGGAAAAGATGAAAGCGGTGGAAGCGGTTACCTTACCGGCCAAATTAGCCGAACATCAGGCCGCTTTCGATGCTGCCCGAAAGGAACTGGCTGCCGCGGTGGAAGCTCTGGCCAAAACGGACGTCTCCAATCAGGAGCAATTACAAGCGGCATTGGATCGCGTTCACGAAGCATTCAAAGAAATGGAAGAGGTGCTGGAATAATCACCAGGTACTGGTGATTTCCAAGTTTTACCCTAACCCATTTTTCTAAACAGGAAAAGCCTGCCCATCTATTCTAAAAGGGGCAGGCTTTCGTTTATTAAGAGAGATCAAAAGGGCAAATGGAGATCAGGTAAAGATGATACTACCTCCTGCCGAAACTTCGTAGAACTTCCCGACATTAATAATATCTTCCACCTGCTCCACAAAATCATCCTTCGTCAGGTGAAACATCTCCACCGTTGCTTTGCAGGCGTACAGTTTGGCACCTGCATCAGCAATCATTTCGATGAACTCCCCTACAGGCGGAATATCCAGCTTTTCCATCTCCTGTTTCATCTTCCAGGTGGCAAAAGCGGACATACCCGGCAGGATGCCCAGAAGCGAAGGAATGTGCATGGCAGGATTTCCCACGGTAGCGACTTTCAGTTTGTTCAACCGCTTTTTCATTATCGCTTCCAGCCCAAAGAAGGTGAAAAACACATTCGCCTCAATCCCTTCCATCCGGGCACCGTTGGCCATAATCAGTCCGGGATACACACCATCCAGCGAGCCTTTGGAGATGATAATGGATACTTTACGGATTTTTTCGGGTGTTTCATTGGCCATGGTCAGGCCTCCTATGTTGATTGGTTAAAATCATTTTTTTGGAATTACACACATCCCTGCGGTTTACCCAATCCGGCAATCTTTGCAGCCTTTTTCGCCGGTCCCTGGGGGAAGAGCTGGTACAACTCTCCGGTGGGAATACCTCCCACATTCTTGATGCGCCGAATCGTGGGAATCTGCCCCTTCTCCTTAAAATCCTTGCGCATAAACCGAATTACATCCCAGTGGCGTTCAGTTAGTTCCTCAATTCCCTCCTCTTTGGCCAGCTCGGGTGCCATCTCCTCGGTCCAATCATCCGGATTTACCAGAAATCCTTCGGCATCCACTTCCACGGTTTTACCTGCAATGGTTTTGGTAGGCATACTATCTCCTCCTTATTGTTGTGTATTTTCTGTTTTGAATTCCAGCACCGGATTATCCGGTCGTGCCATATTTTTCATAAATTGAATAACAAAAGCCAGACCGCGCTTCATTTCTGGGTCACGGAGACTCCGGAACAGATCGCGATAACTCACCTTCTCTTCCACGGCAATATCCATCTTCTGGAAGAAGCTCAGAGCATTGTTCACCGTGCTCAACATTTCGGGCTGGGTTAAATTCTTAACCGTAAGCAGAATAGAGGTAATATTTTCTCGCAGCAGACGCACATCTTCCAGAGTAAAGGAAGTCACAATCGTATCCACAATTTTGAAGAGTTCCTTTCCAAATTCAAAATAGCCTTTGCGATCCAGTTCCTCCAGGGTTTCCATAACCTGCCCCACCATATCCTTGGTGAGCGGTACAAAATCCTCGGAAAAATCGAAGGCGCTTTCCAGCTTATCCATTACCCGAATCAGATTGCGGGTATTGCGCAACAGCTTTTTCAACAGGAACAGAAAATCGCCGGTATCGAAATGTTGTGCCACCTCGTTTAATTCCACCACAGCCGCCTGAAATACATCTTTTCCGATAAGGGTGAGGTCTTCCTTCAACTCATCCATTTCCCGTTTGCGGCGCTGCTGTTCCTGCATCCAGGACATCACCGCGTCCAGCTTTTGATTAATCTCTTGCAACTGTTGTTCAATCTGTTTGTTTTCCATGGCTATAACCTCTTTCCTGCCATATTCATCTGTGCTTCGATGGGGAGCTCGGAACCTTTCAGCAAGAGGTTCCAGTACATCCATCGGAATAACATTTTGCCCCAGTGGTTCATGCGGGTTTCCTGCAACAGGCTGTACGGCCCGATGCCCGGCAGGGGAAATTTTCCCGGCAGCGGTTCCACATCGTAATTGAAATCAATCAGAATCCCTTTGCCAAAACCGGATTCGATAAAACAGTTGGCATGGCCATCAAAATCAGGTTTCAGGGGACGCCCCTCAATGTAACGCAGAATGTTTTCGAAGAGAATATCTGCTTCGAAATGAGCTACCGAGCCCGCCTTCGAACTGGGTAAATCCGTGGCATCACCAATCACAAACACATTTTCGTACTCTTTGGATTGTAGCGTATGTTTGTCGGTGGGAATGAAATTCAGATCGTCGCCCAATCCCGAAGCCGCTATAACTTCGGAGCCCATGTTAGTAGGGATGGTAACCAGCAGATCATATTCAATTTCCCGCTCGTCCCAGGAAATAATTTTGTTTTTTGAAGAATCCACCCGGGCGGTGTTGAATTCCGGAACCAGATGGATGTTTTTCTTTTCCAGGAAATTCCCCAGGAACTGAGCTGCCCGCGGTTTGGTAAAAGCACCCGGTAATGGCGTGACATATTGAATTTCCACCTTGTCCCGAATTCCCTGTTCGGTAAACCACCAATCCGCCAGAAACACAAATTCCAGCGGTGCCACCGGACACTTGATGGGCATCTCCACCACATTGAGTACCATGCGTCCGCCTTCCCAGTACTTCAGGAACTGTCGCAATGCTGTGGAACCTTCGATGGTGTAAAAATCGAAAATGTTCTGGTACCAGGCACCGCCATCCTTCATCCCTTCGGTTTCTTCAGGATGCACCCGGGCGCCTGTGGCAATGATGAGAATATCGTAATGAATCACCCGTCCGTTGCCCAGCTTTACCCGATTTTCCTTGGGCTCAATCAGCTCGATGGGCGACATCACCACCTCCACTCCGGGCGGGAAAAAATCCCGCTTCGGCTTAATCACATCCTCACGATTGTAAATACCGAACGGAATGAATAAAAATCCTGGCTGGTAGTAATGCTTCTCATCCTGATCCACGATAGTAATTTCCCACTCGGCACGGTCTAATACCGGAGCCAATTTGTTGACCATAATTGTACCACCGGTACCAGCACCCAAAATCAATAACCGTTTCATAACACCCTCGTTTTTAAATAATTATTTCACAAAACAACCAACAGAATTTATAATAGAAAGAAAATCATTTTTTCATCTTTCCCTTATGAATTCTCCTCATCTTCCGGACGGTGATGACCAAAAAGGATTGCTTTCATTTTGGCACAACTGATGTTCATGCGATAAACGGGGCACAATCGGCAGTCCTGCCCTTGACATTTGCTCCCTACATTTTTAATGCTCCAGCACGGACCAATGGTCTCGTAGTATGCAGGGCAACTCTTGCACTCTTCATCCAGACCGCCTTTAAATTCCCAGCAGGGAATTAACGACATTAGCCGTTTAATTCCGGTAATATTCAGCCCATCTTCGGTGAGAAGTCTTCGAATACATTGCAAACGTTCCAGATCGTGCATGCTAAACATGCGTCGTCCCGTTTCGGTCTTGTAGGGAAGAATCAATCCTTCCTGCTCATACAGTCGAATTGTTTGCACGGCAACGTTCAGTTTCTTTGCCACCGTCCCAATCGTGAGAACCGGTTCGTAAATGTCAAAGTCATTCTTCATTAATTATAGTCCATTAACTAAATAATTCAATATCTAAAAACTACATTTGAAAATGTAGATTACAATCATTGTGCCACATTAAAGAAAAAACGAACAAAGTTACTAAAAGCTAAGTATTTCAAGAGATTCGGCCAATAGAGGTGGTGATTTCGTAAAAGAAATTACAAGTAAACTTTCCTAAAAATAGAAATTTTGGAGGTGCTTTTTCCAGATTTGAAAAAATGAGGGATGTTACTAAACAAACGTATCTTATATTCAACCATGAATTAATTGATGTTTGCCCACGAATCATGCGAATAAACACGAATGAAAAAATAAGTGTTTATTGAAGATTGTAATTTGGAATTTGGTGTTTGAAATTTTTGCTTTCGCTGCGCTCGTTACGCCCGCTGCGGTTTTAAAAATTTGTATTTTGGATTTGGGATTTGGAATTTCGTACAAGATATTTTTTCCATTGCTGAGGCTTTATCCAAACTGGAATTTCAGGATTAATTGGCTGGAATTTTAGAGTTTGTTGCGCGACTGTCCATAGTATTACCCGGGAAAGCAAGTGAAAATATTTCAAAAAGAACCATTTTTAAAAATAAAGGGAAAATTAAAAACCCTCTGTTAGCACTGTAACAGAGGGTTTAATCTTCAGTTTAGTTATTCCAATTCAATTACCGCTGGAGCATAGCGTCACGTTTTTTATTCCACTGCACCCAATCCGATTTCGCATCCTGTACCGGGTCAAATTCCGATTTTTCGTAACTTCCGTCGGGGCGAATCACAATTTGCTGCTGCGCTTTGATGATTTCCAGCCACTCTTCCATGGTTACCGTGCGGGGACCCGCCACATCGGTAGGTCCGGAAACATCCCTCGGCGGCCAATCGGGTTTTACCTGCTTCTCCCCTGCCCCTTTCTCCTGCGGACTTTCCTCTTTCATCCCCATGGAGGGATTGTAGGGTTTCACTTCTACTGCCCCGTCGTACACCCGCAATTGCGTGGTGGAATCCGGCGCCACATCGATGCGGTAAATAGTACCGCGCACGGCAATCACTGCCGAAGGAGATTTTACCTTGAAATAATCGTCCTTGGAAAAAACCTTGCGTACGGTGGACCAGAGCTTTCCCACATTCAGAAAAGACTCCGCTTTTACCGTTTTTTCCGTTACTACCACTTCTTCCAGCGTATAAATGGAATTTTCGTCGATGCGAACAACATCCCCGTTTTTCAGGGTAATCTCGCACCGGGATTCTTTGCGAGTCTCAATTTTGTCACCCGGGAAGACATCCATGTTAAAATGAGCCATTTGCAGCTCCGAGCTCCCGGCACGAATGACAAACACCCGATTCAGTGGGAAGGTAATCTTCCCCACCGGTTCCTGAGCCGCATTCCCCACAATGAGAAACGACAGAACAAGCGCCACCAAAACAACTTGAAGCATTCTTCGCATAATTAGGCCTCCCCGCTTCGATTTTTGGATTCAGTTAAATTTGTCTTACCTTCCATACTCAACGGCACTGCCTCCATTTTTCCGGAGAAGAATGAAACACCAGAATTTTTCTACACCCAGTTCCTTTGCATCTTCACAGAAAAAAACCTCCCGGAAAAATCCCGGCTATTTCAACCGTACCATATCCCCTTTTTTAATGCCGGTACCGGAAATAATAATGGCTTTACAGGCTTTGCCATTGGCCACATCCTGCACCACTTTAATTTTACCAACCACCTGTTCTTCGCTACCCAGCGAGAGACCGGTATCCGGATCAATTAATTCTTCTCCCTTGGAATACACCACAAACTCCATTCCCGGTTTTACCCCACCGGCAGAGCCCGGTTTCATGTACAGGGTATTATCCGGATTCACCTTGATGACCTTTCCTTCCCAGGGGATATTGGCCATTGCTTTTTCAATTGCCTTCACGCATTTTTGAATGGCCTTGCGTGCCGCCTTACCCACCAGCGTTTTATCCCAGTGAGTGGGATTGCCGAAGTTAATATCCTTAATGGCAATTTTATCCAGCCCGGTAGAAGATGCTTCGCCCACGGCGGTTTCGGCCAGGGTAATTTCGCCAGTGGTGGTATTCACCATGCGAATGTCCACCACAGCACGGGCTTTCCGTTTGGTCAGTCGCCCCCCAATTCCCAGTTTACCGATGGAACCGCCGATACCGCTTTTTTTCTCTCCAAACTCAGAGATGCTCCCGGTGACCATCATTTCCACTCCCAGGAGTTTGCCTACCTGAGCAGCACTCTGGGGCGTTACCGCCCCGCTCATTCCCAGCCCCTGTTCTTCCAGAATGCGATTGAGTTCCTCCCGCTCTATTACCATAAACTTACCGGTTTTAACCAGCTCGGTCACCAACATATCGGCCAATCCCTGCCCGATGTTGTGTCCCCAACCGCTGCGATCTTCAAAATCGACTACGGCAATCCGTTTTTTGAGCCCCTGTAAATCTCCGGCAAACACCGAAAGGCTCCATATTAAAAGAAAAGCTAAAATTCCAATACGCTTCATAAAAAACACTCCTTTGTTATATTATTGTTCTTTTCGGGAAATCTTTGCCGTAATCGTATTCTGGGTAACGTTCAACACTTCCACCACAAAGGGGGAGAAATCCTTCAAAGCCATTTCTTCGGCAATTTTATTGGCCGTGGTAGTGGTTTCCAGTTCCAGTTCGGCGGTATTGTTGGAGAAATCGCGTTGATACACCTTTTTCACGTTGCGAATCATCACCGGTAAGAGGCTTTTAAATTTTACCAGATCGGAATAACTTCCCACATTCAGCAACCGTAAATTGACCATTGTACCGGCTGAAAGGTCTTTTTGCCAGCGAGCCACAATTTTATCGCCCAGTTCTTCGGCGGCTGCTTTGGCGGCGCGTTCCAGAGCCATTGTTCCCCCGGTAAGCTGGTCGATATGAGCCGCCGCCGCTTGCTTCATGCTGGTCGCCAGGATGCTTCCATCGTCGGCGCGCACGGCACGTAAATTAATCGTTGCCTGGCAGGAAACCATTCCCGATTGCCGCAGTACCGCCGGTCCTCCCGATGCCGCTTTGGAGAACGCCTTTCCAATAATCAAAATCTCGGCGCCGGCCTGGGTGGCGATTAACCGGGCCGCAGTTTCATCTCCGTTTAACGCCGCCATCACCGCATCTTTTTTCACCTTGCGCATGGCAATGGCCCGATCCACAAACGGGAATCCTTTTTCCATCAACGCACTCATGATGGCATTTTCGGAGGTATTCATATCCACCGACCAGCCCCAGTAAGGATTTCCCATATTTTTCTCATCCACAATCACCATCAGGCGCGGTTTCCCTTTTCGCGCCATCAGTACCCCAATGGCTTCCAGGTCGCCTTTCAAATCACCTTTTTTAACCACCGCACGGATGGTAACTTCCAGGATATTATCTCCCCGGCGATTCTCGGAAATAATCTCGTATTTCTGCACGTATCCCCGGGACTGGCGATAAATATTATCCTCCACCAGCATGTAATTTTTCACCAGCACTTCGGACTGCACCATGGTGCCTACCACCTGTTCCACAGCAGCGCGCAGGGCGTTATCCAGAGCATCATCCCGGGCCTTAGCTTCATC
>JALWDQ010000655.1:0-3219 GCA_027039625.1 Calditrichia bacterium
CTTTTACTTCCTGTGCAAAAGATCCTCCTCTGGATTGGAACGTCGATTTTTTCTTCAGGCATAAATGGCCTGGAAGAAGATCGGCATTTACCGGAGGAAGGCAGCAATTTGGGTACAGCAATGCTCCTGAAATAGTAAATCGGGAAGCAAAAAATTGTCCGGTGTTTTTATTTGCCGTTTTCCAGAATATTCATCTGGTTTTGCATCATCTCTTTGAGCATGGAGGCATTGCGAATGGCTTTGCCCTGGGGATGGTTGTTGAAAAAAATGTAGGTTTTAAAGGATTTTTTCATGATGTGGGAAATACGAATCAACCACTCGTCCAGTTCTTCGCGGGAATAAAGGTAGTTGTAGCGCGTTTCGTTGGTTCCCTTCCACCACTCCCTGGTATTCCGCCCATGGAAGCGCACATAGCCTCTGTTACCCGTGACTACCGCCTGGGGAGGTAACAGCCCGCGTAAAGGAGGTTGGTCAACATTCACATATTCAATCCCATTTTCCTGCAGGAAAAGATAGGTTTCCGGCTGTTCCCAGGTCCAGTTGCGGAACTCCACAAAAAGCGGAAAATCGCCGGTGAGTTCTTTGGTCTGGCGCAGATATTCCCGGTTTTCCGGGGTGTTTTTAAAGGAATAGGGGAACTGAGCGAGAAAACCGGAGAATTTATTTGCTTCCACCAGCGGCTTTACGGCCTCTTTAAGTTCCTCCATGGCTGCGGCGTTGTTCTGGCGGATATGGGTGGTTTCCTGGTGAACTTTCACCACAAATTCAAAATCATCGGGAGTTTTGCGTTCTATCTGGTAGAATACCGCCGGATGGGGAATACGGTAATAGGTGGAATTGATTTCAACCCCATTAAAGAAGCGGGCGTAGTAATCCAGCATCTTACCTTTAGGGAGGTCTTCCGGGTAAAATACTCCTCGCCAATCTTCGTAACTGTACCCGCTGGTTCCGATGATGATTTTGTCCGCCATGGTGATGTTCCGTTCAAAAGGTGAATTGCTCGCTGAAAAGACGCTGGTAAATGCTTTCCTGCATTCGAAGAAAAATAAATCTCATCCGCAGGTGGAAAAATAGGTTGCAGAAGTGCGGGAATGCAAGGGATTCCTGTAATGAAAAATGAGAGAGAAACCCGTTACTTCTACAGGGAAACAAATTTTGATGGAATCCTTGGGAGGTGCGGAAGAAAAAAGATTCCACAAATTGTTGGAAATACTCGGGATGTGCTGGAGAGAAAAAGCTCATTCTCTGAATGGGAATGGAAAATTTTTATTCTCTACGAGATGGCTGGTTGTTGGGAGATGGCGAAGCAGCATCCCCTGCAGAAGGGGAGGCCAGTAAATAGATGCGGATTTCCGGTCCGGGATGTCGCCAATCGGGAAGGAACCGGTGCACTTCAGGCAGCGAGTCCATCACCGCCTGGTAGAATTCACGCCGCCGCATCCATTCGATGCGAAAGGGATTCTCCCGGGGCGGAGGAGCTCCCATGAAATAACGGCGGAAGGTCTCCCCGTTCAAAATTATCAACCGGGCACCTTCTGCCCGGATTTCCTTAAAAGATTTGTGAGGATGAGTGAAAACTTCGTTCAAGAATGGGTCGTGTTCTACCAGATGCCGTAAACTGTCCGGAACCTGTGGGTAAGGCAGTGTCTTTAATGGGGAGATGAAACGGTAGTTTAAAGGGGATTTTTCCAGCTTTGAGAGCCGGCGTTTTATTTCCGCGGGTAAAATTTGGCTTCCCTGTCCATAGCTTCGGAAGCGCTCTGCGTCCAGCAATCCCAGATCGATATGATAGTGATCGTAACAAAGCGGTGTTCCCGGTGGGTAATGGTGGATAATCCATTCCCGGGTTAGCTCCCGGGTATCCGGCTGGGTTCGCCGGAAATCATCGTACAAGCGCCAGGGGATGTTCATCAGCAGTGCAAGGAGTAACGCGCGCTGGAACCATTGGCGGAGGCGGGTTTCTTCCCGGGAAGAGAGCCATTCCGCAGCCAGCAACAAAAAGATGGGAAACACCACCAGCATGTAATCCAGCCCTTTTTTAGGCCGGGAAGCCACCAGCACAAACGTGGGGAGGGCGATGAGCACCAGTGGCGTGCGGAAACGATTGATGCGAAAGAGCATCTGGAAAAGCAGGAAAATGAAAATAACACCCAATAAACCGTCGTGTTGCACCATCGCCCGGAATTCCCAGAGGAACATCTCCCGGGAGCCGGGTTCGTACAGGTAGCGGGATTGGGACCAGACAGTGCGCAGACCTTCCAGGTATCGGGAAAAATCAATGACCCAGTATGGGGAACCCAGAATAAATCCCAGCAACAGGGATCCAACAAAAATTGTACTGACTTTCCCGCGCGATTTAAAAGAAGATGATTCCCACAACCACACTGCTCCCAGCCATCCTAATGCCAGAAATCCCGCATTGTATTTTACGGAGATGGTTAGCCCGGTAAGGATAGCCCCGGCAATCAGGTCGCGCTTGATCTGGTCGAAACGCATGTAGCGGATAAGAAAATATAGGGATGCCACTGTGCCCGGCAGCAGGAGCCCGTCCGGTACCATCCAGAAGGTGTAATGGTGGAAAATGCCACAGAATACGAATAAAGAACTTACCAGAGCAGCCTTCCGCCGGGGAAGCAGAAACCGTACCGTGCGGTAAAACAGAGCGGCAGCCAACGCGAAGGAGAGGGCATTAAAAAGACGTCCCAGCAGATAGAAACAGGTGGGATTTTCCAGAAACTGGAAGCCGAAATCCGCTGCTCCCCGGAAGATGCCTGCAATCCATCCCACCAGATAGCATAGGGCGTACAGTGCAGCAATCAGATATGTGTAAAGGGAGGGGTAAATGAATTGCAGCGGTTCCAGCGTTTTCCGGGCACCCAGGCTCAGAGCGTCTTTGGCAATAAAATATTCGGTGGAGTTGTAAGAAGCCGGTAATCCGTACTGAATTCCCCACAAGCGAAGGAGGAGTGCCAGCAGCAGGAAGGTGCCGGAGAGGTAAAGGTCGCGTTTGTCCCAGGTGGTGCGGTTCATTGGTTCCCCCCATCGTGGGTGAGTAGGCGGCGGTAGAGCTCAACCAGTCGGGATTCCTGGTTCTCCCAGTTCCATTCCTGGCGGGCGCGCAGGCACGCCTGATGGTACTGTTCCCATTCCTTTCTGTTGGTGAGCAACCGGCGCATGGCAGCGGCAATCTCCTGCGGCTGGCGGGGATTGACCAGAATG
>JALWDQ010000656.1:0-3217 GCA_027039625.1 Calditrichia bacterium
AATAAGCGATTTTCTCCGCACAGGGCATACACCGTTTGGTCTTTAGATAAATTGACCACAGCTAACGGAGAATAAAAAGGGAACAAACCGGAGAAATCCGGGGGCGGAATGCGTCTTTCAAAATCAATCACCTCTCCGGAGTGGGTCACGCTTACCGGCTTATCCCCCACCGGTGGGGTGTAAGGAAGCGTAAAATACCCGATGAACTCTCCTTCCCGAAACACTTTTCCGGATTCCCCAAATGCCCAGATGGTGCTCGGGTGCTCAATAAAAAGATAGCGCACCGGTTCCTCAATGTCATAGGCTTCCTGGATGCGAACGGTATCCGGTAACTGCTCCAGAGAAAATACCCGACCATCCGCCATTCCCCAGGCTACTTCAAACAGAGAATCGGACTGAACATCGGCGACCGGGAAGGTGGAGGTGGTACCGTTGAGCGAAACCGGGGAAAACAGCGTATCCACTTCGCCGTTGGCACTAAACCGGAAACCATACGCCATGCCATTCCGCGTAATCACCAGCATTCCATAACGGTGGGGTGGAGATACCAGCGGGAAGAATACCGGCGGGGGAACGAGCGGATCATTCCCGGGTAAATCTATTTCTTTTATGAAAGAAGACCCATCGGTTGTGCCGGAATTGAACAGCACCACAATTTTATTTTTATCGGTAGTGGCAATTAACTCCCGGGCATTCCCTTCGTCCAGAGCCAGGGTTTTCAGGGAAGTGACCTGGCCGTACTGCTCGGGGTCTAATTTCAGAGGGAAATTATGCTGAAAGATGTTCAGCTTTACTCGAAAGCGCATGACGGAATCCGGGCGAGAGAAATGGGAGAGCGTAATATGGCTATTTGCCCGATTGTTGTAACTTCGGCTATTGGGCATGGAGTTGGGAGAGAATTCATTTTTAAACACCGGTGCGGTATTTCCCTGATACCACATATCCAGCACCCAGCCGGTTTCCGAACCGGAAGCAGGATGGAAAAAATCGTAGTACTGGCCGATATCCTGCGAGCCGTCTGCTTCCTCCAGATCCACCCCCCGATGTTCGGGGTCAGCGTTAATGCGGTTTTCGGCACGATTCTGCTCAATCACATTTTCGTCGATGTGCCAGATGAGGCAGCCGCTGCCGGGCAGTCCCATATCCGGATTCTCCACATCCACCAGCACCCCACGCTCGCTAAACTGCACTTTATCGGGGAAATGGGTCAGGAGGACTTCTTTCATATTGGGGTAATCCGTGCGGTTTTGTGCCATTTCGTAGCGAAGGGAATCCAGCGACTGCGGACCAGCGTAACGGTTTTCCACCAGAAAATATTCTTTTTCGTTGATGGGAATGCGATACACCCGGTTGGGGTGTCCGGAAAGTACCTGGTGGATTTCCAGTTCATCATCCAGGCCGTAGTACACATCCACGGGAGTTTCCCAGCCTGCATCGATGCGCGTCCAGGCGCAGGGTAAAGCAGGCAACAGCCCGTCCCCGTTAAACAAACCGGCATCCATTAATCCGAAGCGCCCGATTCCCGAACGGCGTGTCTCGGGACTAAACATATCCAGAAATCCCAGGTAGGAACCAAAATTGGCTACCACAATCCCGTTCAACCCCAGCTCCAGCCCGGCCTGCGACTCGGTTTCGGGGAGCAGAATGCCCTGGTGTACCATCACCGTTCCATCGTCCACCAGGATGCCCGAAATCCCCAGATTTTTTTGCAAATAAGATTGGGAAACGAAAAAAGATGGTATGTCCTGCGGAGTTTCGTCGTAACCCAATTCCACATCCTTCCCCACTCCGGCATGAAAGATGAGCACCACATCATAGTGGCTAAACCGGATAGCGGAATCGGCGTCAGCCGCCAGAATCGCATCCCGGAACAGCCGTGCCAGAGCAGCATCGATGGAATCGGGATAAGTGTTGGGGTTGTACTCGCCCATCTGTCGGGGAAGTTGATAGGCAGCGTTCTCCTCCTGCGGAAACACCTCACCTTGAATGGCAATCCTGCCCCGAGAAATTCGTTCGTAATAATTTTTCAGGAAGGTGAGGTGATCCTGAAAATAACTGCGATTGTGAGGCGGCGGATCAATCTGGTACTCACTGCTCGGTGCTCCCAGATCGAATGTGCCGTCTCCGGTGGTAGTCGCAGCCGAATCTTTCTGAAACTCAACACGAATGGCTAATACATGAATGGTATCGGTAGGTACGACCTGACTGAATAGGGAAGAAAAGGCGAGAACAAGCACTGCAAAATTAAAAAATAAAAAAAAAGACCTTTTCATTATCACATTCCATTTCTGCCGTTTTCATATAAAAATCCCCGGATAATTGCAGGGCATTTATCCGGGGAATGGGGATTGTTATGTCTAAAAATCGATGAGCAAGGAGAATCGCATGGTATCCGACAGTGGATGGTCGTCCACTGTGGCATAGATGTAGCTAAAGTCGAACCCAAAAATTGAGTAGCGTAAACCGCCACCAAAGGTCCAGAACTTACGCCCACCGGCAGTGGGATCTTCGTAGAAGAAACCGGCGCGCAGAGCAATTAAATGGGTGTACCAGTATTCCAGACCAAAGGAATGGGTAAATCTTTTCATAATATCATTAAACCCACCACCCGTCCAGGCCGAGTAGAACATGGCTTTGAACACATTATCGGCACCCGTGCTATCCCGATGCACCAGCAGCCGGTTCACATCGTACACAAAAGTCAGGGTGTTAAACTGGGATTTGATGATATGATATGCCAGACCCGCTCGCAAGTTGGTGGGCAGGGGATCGGCCTGTTTGTAATCCACATAAGTTACTTTCGGACCGATGTTGCTCAAATTCAATCCCAGGCTCAAATTTTTCAGAAATCCGGGATAATACAACACACCAAAATCCACGGCAAAGGAAGAAGCGATACCTTTCCCCTTCTCTGCCCCAACCTGCACATCGATAGGCGAAAGGCTGGAATAGATGTACTTCAGATTTACACCCAGTCCCAGGTTATCTTTGAGTTTGAGGCCATAGCTTGCCGTAACCGCAGTCTCGAAACTCTGAAACCGCCCCAATTCCTCCGGGCTATCTTCACCCGTCCAGACGCTTTCTCCGTAACTGATGTACTGAATTCCCAGTCCCACCATTCCCACAGAAGGGATGTAATACCGACCCGCCGCAAAATCGTAGAACATGTCTTTTAAATTGAACTGGGGCAACCAATTCACGTGCATCAGTGTTACTT
>JALWDQ010000657.1:0-3196 GCA_027039625.1 Calditrichia bacterium
CAGATCATTATAACCGTCGCTGTTAAAGTCTGCGACTAATAAATTATCACCGCTTAGCCCACCAATAGAGGGATTATGAACTGCATTAATATAATTACTGGAAATTGTACCCTCATCGGATAAATATACCCGGGCATCGATATTAGAGGAGTGATAATTGATGAAAAGATCATCAGAGCCGTCGTTGTTAAAATCGCCGAAAACCCCAACAGAAGCTGTATTATTTGACCAGGTGGGGCTGGAAGGTAGAGTTGAACCGGTGTTCTCGAATACATAGACACAACTACCTTCCTCTTCGGTGCCCTAAATGCCAACAGCTAAAGATTGCCGCTGATTACCGGTTGGGCTGGAAGATAGTTGGCCAAAACTCAACGAGCGAACCGTACCGTTAGAAAATGTCCAGGTCCAACCAGGGGTTGTGCTTAAATTTCCACCAGAAATACCATCATAAATTTTAACTGTTCCATTTGTTGCTACCGCTAAATCCATCCTATCATCATTATTATAATTTCCCCAGGCAACTACCACAGCGTTACTGGTGGTAACTGACCAATCTGGATTAGAGCTTAATGTGGAACCGTTATCTTTAAACACCCATACGCGGCTTCCGGCGGCAACTGCCAGGTCTTTGTCGTTATCATTATCCATATCCTCAAACGCGACCCAATTAACCTTGTCGGATATACTGCCCTGGTAGGTCCATAGGGTGGTAGCGTCGTTTTTTACCACGCACAGCCAGGGTTTCCCTTGATATTGACTGCCGACTACCACATCGTAATAATTGTCGCCATTAACATCCCACCAGGCGGTCATTGCTCGAGAAGTCCGATTAGAAATGCTCCAAAATGAAGTGAAGGAATTAGTGATCTGTGCAAGAGTTATTGAACTAAAAATAATGGTATAAATCAGGACATAATAAATTATTTTCATTATATGACTCCTTATTTAGAATTAAGATTTTAGTGAATGAAATTAATTTAATAAACATCATCTGTCCATCAGAATCACCTCCTTTGCATTAAAGTTATTTGATGAACATCGCTTTAATTGTTTTACTTCCAATCGGCGTTACAATCTGGAAAAAGTAAATTCCGCTGGCATTTGAGTTCAGGATGTTTTCATGAATCTTAATCTGGTAGCTTCCCGCCGGATAAAACTTCTCTTCTACCGGAATTGCGACTTTTTGACCCAGTATGTTATAAATTATCAGGTCTATTATTCCCGTTTGCGGTAAAACAAAGTGAACTACCGTTGAATTATTAAAAGGATTCGGAAATGCGCGTAATGATAATTGCTGAATAACCGGGGTCATCCTTTCACTTATTCCCACGATACTTTCTTCCCATATCCGAACACGGGCAGGGTAGAATTGTTTGCCAGTGATTAATTCTACATTATTATCATCATCTAAATCAGCAGCCAGGGCATGATGAATGGCGCTGCTGTCCACAGTAGGACTGTAAAATATTGGTTTAAAAGGGTACTGATAATTGGGATTTCTCTTTAGCAAAATAGCATAACCGTCAAAGTGTGATGGAGGACCTGGTTTATATATTTCAGCTGGAGCAGTTATATATAACTCATTATTTATAAAATTCCAGTTCCTTCCCCATAAACAATAACTACCATGATAAAACGAGGTAGAGTCGAGACTTATAATTTTGAAAACATCATCATCAATAGCCATTAAATATAATATAGCACTTCTACCTGGATACCAAGACCAATAATCACTTAGAATTATTAAGTTGAGAAGGCCATCCCCGTCAAAATCAAAAATTTCAGGGTATATCGGATTGCAAATTCTTGTATCAAACCATTTTTGTTGGAAACTCTGGTAACCGTCATATTCCCAGCGGTGAATTTGCGTGCTGGCGCCCGCCATTCCCACATAAATATCACCCCACCCGTCATTGTCCAGGTCGCCCACGGCAATTCCATGTATCGGCAATTGTTGTATCCGCAGCCACCAGTGAAGGCGCTCAAAAGTATTGGGATTTGCGTTTTCGTAAAATTCTACATAAGTATAGTGTGTCGAAAGATTATCCCTATCCATACCAATGATTAATTCCGGTTTTCCATTCAAATCACTATCTGCCCAACGGGCACAGCGGGGATGAATATCGGTCATGGTCACAAAGGCCGGTATCATCTGGCGGGTAAAACTGTTGTCCCCCGTATTTTCAAAAAGAATTAGGTAAGGATCCAATGTCCAACCAGGAGGGCCACCACCGCTAAAAACACACAACTCCAGATTTCCATCGGCATCTAAATCAGTTATCTCCATAACTCCAAAATCGTATGTAGTATCCTGAAAGGTAAATACTTCCTGATAGGTGTTATCAGCAACATTCTCGTAGATATGCAAAACGTCCAGTGATCCCCAGAGCACTGGCCAGGTTCCCAATATCAACTCTTTTTTCCCATCCTGATCCAGATCTCCGATTAATACATTGTAAAGGTGATAACCAAGATTCTCATTTTCCCATGCTATTTGAAAACCATTACTAACCTTTAATGTTTTTGGCAATTCTCTTCTTATCTGGTATCTTTCGGGATGCGCATCGTACTCACTTCGGGTAATAATCTTATTAGCCCATTGCATCAAATAGTCCTTCTGTCCATTCTCAAACTTGATATTAAGGATATGTCGCATATATTTCTTATCATAAGTTCCAGTTATTTTCTTTATGGGCATATCAAATTCCCACACGGCATTTTCTTTTTCAGCGAACCCACTTACTATCCCGTAATGTAGTTCTAATTTATTTTTCTTGAAAATAAAAGCATCCTGACGATTGTCGTTGTTTATATCCACAATCGCAACAAAAGAGGGAAGGTTTTCCGATATAATCTGACCGTTATAATCGGTTGGAATTAGGATAATTTCAGGATTATTAAATACCTTAGTCACCGGCAATTCAATACCACTTGAAATTGCCGATTTTACTATATTTAGTAAAAGAATAATATAAATATAATATTTCATGATTTTTTCAGATTTTGGGTCGTTCATAAATATTGCGTGAATTATAAGTTATTTAATTCTAACGCCCAAAGCTAACCGGAGCGGAACAGGAATGTGCCGGTTTACCCCTATCTTTATGGGGTTCCGGTTGAGTGAATTGTTATTTTTGTGAGCAGCGAAATTCTTTTTGGCGTGAGCCCGGGATGTTGGCGAGCGCCCATTTTTCGC
>JALWDQ010000658.1:0-3187 GCA_027039625.1 Calditrichia bacterium
ATAATTAGGTAAGGATCCTGTTAGATTGTTTTTGAATTAAGAATTTTAAATTGATTGAATTCGTGCAGATTAAATGTAGTTTTGGGATGGATTTAACCTGATTTTTCCAACCATAGATATTTAAAATAAAACCACAGTTGGTTACCAATCCTGTAGAATTACACAGAGAACACTGAAGGAGATGCACAAATTAAAATGCAAATGATAAATGAAACTTTTTGTACAATAGAGAGCGAAGAAGCTCTCAAACATAAAGAGCCCAGGGAGAAGCCCTGGGAATAGAAAACACCACAATAATAGAGCCCTGAAAGGGCGATACGGATGGAATTTTGAATTTTGAATTAAAATTATGAATTATTAGATTCGTACGGACTTATGGTGTGAATACTTTGCTTCCGTTAATAAAGTCACTTCCCCTGGCAGGGTGAAAGGCCACGGAGTGGCCGACAGATTTTTGCCTATGGCCTTCAGCCATAGGAAGGGGAATTTCCGCCACCATTTTAAATCCTGTAAGGACGAGAGAAATAATTTTGAAATTTGAATTGAGAATTTTGAATTGTGTTTTAAAATTATCGGAATCACCGGAATCAATAAAACCACAAATCGTCCGAATGGTAATTTATCCACAAATTACTTGCCCACGATTAAAAAAATTAATATTTTGCCCACAAATCACAAGAATGAACACGAATGAAAAATAACAATTATAGACATGGTGGCTTCCTTCCATTTAATATTACATATTTTCATTAGCTAAGCTACCATATCCTTGTCTTTTTCAGGTCATGTACTCAAATTCCGGGAGAACCTTGTTTTTAAAAACCTGTCATTTGAAACAGGGAAAATTTTTCACTTAAATCAATAATGGATCATTGCAGCAGGATTTTTTTGAAATTTTAGATTATTTACACCAGCACTTTACTTTTTCCGAATATTTTAATAATATTCTGTAAAAAATCCGAATCAATCACCAAAGAGCGCAACGGGAAATACGTTCTCGAATTTTTTTACTCTCATAAAAAATGAATCGAAATATAAACGACATCGGGAGGATTTTTCCATGAAGCGCAAAGGTTTGAAGCAAATTGCCCCGGGTGAGGTTTTCCGGGGATTTTGTGTGGTGCGCAAAGTGGAGCTTAAACAGAAACAAAACGGGGAGGCGTTTCTTTCGCTGGAACTGGGGGATTTTAGCGGGCGAATACCCGCGGTGTACTGGGAACATGCCGAAGAGCTGTACTCGAGTTTAGCGGTGGGAACAATCATAAAAGTGCAGGGCAGGGTACATCTTTACCAGGAGCACAAGCAGATGCGTATCGAAAAGTTGCGGTTGGCCAGGGATGGAGAGGTTCCTCCCGAATCTTTGCTTCCTCGCAGCAATAAATCTGTTGGCAGCCTCTACAAGCGCTTCCTGGTACATTACCATTCCATCCAGAACCCTCATTTAAACCAATTGCTCAGGAAAATTTTTCCCGATGAGAAAATCCTCCAGCATTACCTGAAGCTACCTTCCGGTAAACTCTGGCACCACAACTACCTGTACGGCATCCTGGAACATCTGCTTTGTTTACTGGATGGAGCAGAAATGCTGGTCAATCATTATCCCGAGCTGCAGCTGGATTTATTGAAAACAGGGATTATTCTACACGCCATTGGCACCGAACAAACTTTACAGATCAAGGGATTCATTGATTATAGCGATGAAGGAAGATTAGTGGGGCGGGCAACACTCAGCGCTCTGGTGGTAGAAACAAAAATCCGGGAAATAGAGAACTTCCCGGAATCGTTACGTACCGAGTTGCTTCACCTCATCATCAGCCAGGCTCAGCGAGATATTTCCGATGCTTCCGTGCAACCGATGAGTCGGGAAGCCATCGCCCTTCAGAAACTGAATGAGCTGGATGTGATGCTCAATGCCGTTGAACGCATTATCCGCAACGATCGACTTCCCCATTCTGCCTGGACTCGTTACAACAACCTACTCGATCGCTTTGTTTATGTAGGTGATGAATCCAATCACCAGCGCAATGGCGAACAAAACGATGAGGTGTAGTTGAAACAGATAGCCCAGCACACTATGTGTAATAAGCCATTCCATTAGCTCACGTACAAACTTCTAAAATTCACCCAACGTTCTACAATATGCCGAAAATTCTTTATCTTAAACGGCTCTACTAAAAAGTCCACATGCTGGAATTGCTGGATTTTATCCATAATTTCGCGGGAGTTAAAATTGGAAATTAAAATTACCGGAATTTTTGCCAGCCGCGAATGCCGTTTCAATTTCTCCAATAATTCCACATTCTCCTTACTATTCACATTCATGATGATAAGGGAAGGCCGAAAATCCCGAATCTCGCTCAAAGAGGATTTTCCCGAGCCAAACCTAATCTGATAACGGTAAGTCTCCAACAACCCCTGAATCAGCTTTGCTCTGTCCTTACTGGTTTCCAATACCAAGATACGCATGTGATATTACCTCCTTAATCATTCCGGTTTTTTTCATCTCTCTCTGAGTTTATCTCATTCAATTATCCTGCCAAAAAAGAATCGCCCGTATCTTCCTGTTTCTTATGAAGATACCTCACTATTTCTTCTAACAACCGAAATAACAGGGGGTTACGCTTGTTTTTTGCTGGGGGTGATTGTAAAAATTACAATCGGAAGGAAGGTGATTGTAAAAAATGCAATCCGGCGGTAAATATTCGGCTTTTAAAAAGGTGAAGGGGAAAGATGCGGAAGAGACTATTTCCCCGATTCCGCCGGTTTGTTGAGTTTGCTCATCAATGTGCGGTAGTTGATTTTGAGAACTTTGCAGGCTTCTTTTTTATTTCCTTTTTTATGATCCAGAACCATCTTCACGTAAATGCGGCTTACATCTTCCAGAGAGAGCTCGCTGGCCAATGCTCTGTCCAGGAAATTATCCGATTCTTCGATGATATCCGGAGGTAAGTCCGGTACATCGATCACATCGGAGTGGGTGATGATAAGGCGCTTGATGGTGTTCTCCAGTTCGCGTACATTCCCTTCCCAGCGCAGGCGCGAAAGGTAAGCAATGAGTCGGCTGGTGAGTTTGGGTTTGGGCAGATTATTTTCCCGGCAGAAATTTTCTACCACAAAGTGAATCAGTGCCGGAATGTCGTCCGGGCGCTCTCGAAGGGGTGGAATATGGATGGGAATAACGTTGATG
>JALWDQ010000659.1:0-3181 GCA_027039625.1 Calditrichia bacterium
CCCCACAGGGGTCACACAAAGGCAGCCCGGGGCGAAGCCCCGGGGATAGGTGGATGTATGATATTTTAGAGCTCTGAAAGAGCGGCACAAGATTTTCCTATGCGCAGCATCCTTTGTCCCTGTGCACAGATGCTCGGCACTTTTAAAGTGCCGGGCATCTGTGCCTTCCTATTTCAGATATTTATCGATTGACGGTTCAATGGGAAGAGTAAAATAGAAGTGGCTTCCCTTCCCCGGCTCGCTTTCCACCCAGATATCGCCACCATGCAGGTGCACAATTTCTTTGCAGATGGAAAGTCCCAGCCCGGTACCGGCGGATTTCAAATACATCTCCGAATCCACCTGTTCGTATTTATCGAAAACAGTTTTCTGTTTTTCCGGGGGAATTCCCGGGCCGGTATCGTGCACACCCACGCGCACAAACATCTTTTCTTCCCCTTTAATTTCCTTGCGGTAAAATTCCGAAGTAATGCGTATTTCACCGCCTTCGGGGGTAAATTTCAGGGCATTGCTCAACAAATTGTTAATTACCTGTTCAATGCGTAAACTGTCGAAATAGAGTAACGGTAAATTGCGGTTAAGTTCCGTCTTCAATGTGATATTCTTATTTTTTGCCAGAATCTGATGTCCCTCTTCAATACGCTCGATGAGGGAATTAATCTCGCCAACTTTCGGTTCAATACTAAAGCGCCCCACTTCCATTTTGGAGGCCACCAGGAAGTTGTCAATCAGCGTCAGTACCTTCTTCACGTTTTCTTTGGCGATATCCAGCAATTCTTCCTGCTCGGCGTTAATTTCGCCCACCACCCCGGAACGGATTAATTCAATGAATCCCTGAATCACATTCATGGGCGAACGCAAATCGTGCACAATCATGGAATTGAAGTCGGCTTTCAAGCGTTCCAGTTTTTTGATGACCCGCAAGTCATTGAGCACCAGGAAGTAACCAATGCGATGCCGCTGCCGGTAGAAAGGGAATACAAAGGTGGAAACGGGAATCGTTTCGCCCGAGGTGGAGATAAGTTCCAGCTCCACATTTTCTACGGGATTCCCTTTTGAACCCCGGGTAAGCACCTGTTTGACGATTTCCTGAAGGCGCGTCTGGCTCTCGGAGGAAAAGAATTTATGCAATGGTTGTTTCAACAACGCTTTTCGCTCCAGCCCCACCAATCGTTCGAAAGCGGGATTCAAGTAAATAATATTTCCCCGGGAAGTACAAGTAACCAGAGCCAGACTCATGGTTTCGGCCAGAGTACGGTACCGTTCTTCCGAGGTGCGCAGGTTCTCGTACAACAGAGAATTCTCCATAGCCACGGCAGCCTGGTTGGCAAAATATTCCAGCGCCACCACTTTATCTTCCGAAGGCTTTAACCGATCCACCGGATCCTGCACCAGAAGATAACCCATAATTTTCTTTCGGGTTTCGATGGGTACAATCAGCAAATCGGCCTCATTCCATTCCGTGATGGTATCCTCTTCCAGATTCGCCAGAGTGCCGTTTCCGGAGAGCGGGGAGGAATCATAAAAATACGAATGACTGATGCGGCGGCAATTGAGCAGAAACTTCTCCAGTTTTTTAGCACCAACCGGTTTTTCGATGTCGAAGGGAAGTTCTTTGCGCTGGTCGAATCCCATCTTGTTCACCAGTTTAAAACGGCGCTGGAACGGCTCGCTGCGCAGGATGGCCACATCGTTCCAGCCCAGCGTTCGCCGGATACTGTGCGATATGCGATTGAGGATTTCCTCCAGGTTTAAATCCAGCTTGATTTCGTTCCCTAATTCAAAGATGCGAGCAAGCTGTTTTAATTTTACCTGGGCTTCTTTGACGATGCGGGCATCGGTTAACACCTTTTGCACCCGGGAGAGCAAATTGCGCACCAGTTCTTTTTCCCAATCGCCAAAAGGAGGTGCCTCGGCGCGGCGACTGATGATAAATGCCCCCAGTTCCTCCTGAGCCACCCGCACCGGTGCCACCAGAATGTGATGATAATTCAACCGCTGAAAAGCGGACACCGTCGTGGGATCGAAGGAATTCTGGGAAGGCAAATCGGAAATCAGGCGGATTTCCTCCCCGGAAACCAGTTGATTCAAATGGGAATCGCGGGTTAAATACAGCATGAAACGTTCGTTACTTGCCGAACCTTCCTGCGCCCCGGCACCATACACATACTTGGGGAACAGGAGTCCAAACCCGCGGCTTATTTGCCAGAAAATGGTTTTCTCCGCCCGAGCAATTTGATTCAATTCCTGACAGGTGAGTTGAATAATCCGTTCTTCGGATAACCGCTCATCCAGCAACTGCTCGGCAAAGCGGTCGAATTCTTCCCCGCTCCGGCGCGAAAACATCAAATCGTAGATGCGATCCTTCAACAGGTTGGATAATTGATGAATAAACTCCAGATGCGAGGTGTACACAATGCGCTCCCGGGTATCCCCCAGAAGCAAGCCACCCACCACTATACTTTCGTGCACAATGGGGGTGAGTATCAACTGTCGTACTTCCCAGCCCCATTCCCATAATTTGCGGAAAAGGGCGGGATCATCCTCCCGGCTGAGGCGCAGCGATTTGCGGGTTTGCACCCAGCCGCGAGCCATCTCCTCCAGCCGCGGAGTTAATATGGCCACATTGCGGCGATGAGGCGGAATAAATTGGGTAAAGTGAGTAACCTGCGAATTTTCCGCATCAAAACTAAAAATTGCCCAGTAATCGTAGGGAAGCATTTTGGGCAAAATCTGGGTAAGCCGCTCAAATAAACTTTTCAGATTATTTTCGTGCTGAATGATGTAACTACAGCGCAGTAAATTCTCTTTGTAGGCAACTTCTTGCTTTTCCTGTTGCTGTTGTTGAATATGCTCGATGATGGTGCGAATATTACTGGTAATGACCTGATAGGAAGTGGTTTCCGGTAACACAAACGCATGCCGAAATTCCCCCAATTCCCGAAATTGTTCAAACGAAATTTTACTGGAGAGAATAAACACCTTCCAGACATCCTCCAGAACCGAAGCGTTTAAAAACTTCCGGGAATCGGGGTTTATCAGCGCATCCCGATCGATGTACAAAAGAATCAGTTCCGGTTTGATGTTTTTGACAAACGTTTCCACCTCCTCCAACTGCGGGAGGTAAAACATCTGAATATTGCGAAAAAGGATATTATTCTGCAAGAACGAGAAAATGTCG
>JALWDQ010000660.1:0-3181 GCA_027039625.1 Calditrichia bacterium
CAGACATCATTTGCCCGATTATCGAGCATTCGCAATATATACCCGTGTTCCTCCCAAAATTGATGGTAAAGTAGACAAAGTATGGTTACGAGCTCCCCAACAACGCGGTTTTACTCAACAAATCCCGGTGGAAGGAATTCCTGCCAGCGAAGATACCAGATTTTATGTCCTTTACGATGAACATCATATTTATTTTCTGTTCATAATGCTTGATTCGGATCCCCGGTCTATTCCTGCCCGATTGTTTGAACGGGATCAGGATTTTTATCCCGATGACTGCATCAATTTTTATCTGGATACTTATTGGGATCGGCGGAAGGCTTATTTTTTTTCTACGAATGCCCGTGGTGTGGAACGAGATGGGCTAATTAGCGAGAACGGTGATAAAATCGATATGAGCTGGGATGGAATCTTTCAGGTGGAATCCCGAATTACTCGATTTGGCTGGATTGCCGAATTTTCTATTCCTTTGAAAACTCTCCGGTTTGATGATGACAAGCGTTACCAGGTTTGGGGATTTAATGTGTGGCGTGTGCGCAAGAAAGACCGTGAGATTTCTTCCTGGGCACCGGTGAGTCAGGATTTTCAGATGTATCGGCTGGATAGGGGAGGCGTACTCATTGGGATGAAACGCATCCAGAGTGGCATTAATTTGAATCTGTTACCATATGTGACTGCTCGTTCTCAAAATTTGAATGATGAAAATAAAAAACAGGAATTCAAAGGGGGGCTGGATTTAAAATACGGAATTAATACGGATTTGACACTGGATCTTACGTTAAATCCCGATTTTGGGCAGGTGGAAATTGATGAAGAACAAATCAACCTGGATAAACGCTTTGAAGTTCAGCTACCGGAGAAACGACCATTTTTTCTGGAAAATACCAATCTTTTCCAGACTCCGTTTTACCAGTTATTTTATAGTCGGCGTATAGGTGCCGCCAGCGATATTAAAGGTGGGGGTAAACTTACCGGTAAAATTGGTCCATATTCTGTGGGATTACTGGGGGTATCCACGGGTAATTGGGGAGGAGGCAGCGAAACATCAACCGAGGAATTTTTTACCGTAGCGCGGGTGCAACGGGATATTTTTCATAGTTCCAATCTGGGAATGATGTTCGTGGATCGGGAAGCAAATTTTGGCCGGGAAAACGCTCACTTCAGCCGGGCCATGGATATGGATTGGGCATTGCATTCCGGGCAGTTTTACAGTTTTGGCCAAATGGTTTATTCAGTACATGATAATTATGAAAAAGACGGAATGGGATTATTTTTGGAAGGAGGTTATTACGGGCGAATTTTCCGCTTCGATTTAAACATACATTCCTATTCCCCCAAATTCGATATCGATAGTACAGGATATTTTGAGAAAATTCCCGATAAAGGTCGAACACAGGTGGCGTTTTATTCCGATATGCACCCCTATGTAAACTATGGCATCATTCGTCAATGGGGAGTAAGTGTAACACCTACCGTTTTTCAGGATTCCGATGAATCAATGCCTGCAATGGGGGTCCAATCATCTATCTGGGCAACTACGCAAAAGGAATCGCAACTTCGGTTGGGATTTTCGCGATATCGAGATGTGGAAACTTATTTTTTAAATCAATATATCAGTTCTCCCCTGGAGGAATATGTGTATTGGGGTACCGATTTATTTGCGGAAATAACTACGGATCCGGGACGTCCCATCTCCCTCTATTTAAAAGGAAATTATGATTCTCAATATTATTTTCAGCTTCATAATTCCGGATATAACATTGGAGTCGAAACGAAATTGCGGTTACGTCCCAGTTCAAATATGCATCTGGAATTGGGATATAAACAAACGCGCTTTCTGGATAAAGAAAAAAATCAGATCGACAAACAATTGATTGGACAATCGGATATCCGCATTTTCACCTTACGAGGGCGCTATCTTTTCACTAAAAATGTGTTTACCCGCTTGTTTTATCAGTTTACCAACGGGGCAGAGCAATCTTATTGGAGTATGAATAACAACACATTTCAGTTGCAATATCAGGTGTGGGACCGAATGAGTGCCAATCTGCTGTTTGGCTGGCGTTATTTACCGGGTAGTACTTTATATTTGGTTTATACGGAAGAGTGGGATCGTTTTCCAGGAGAAAAATTTAAATCGGGCAACCGGATTCTATTTTTTAAGCTTTCTTACTGGTGGGGATTTTAATGGAGCTTCGGCAATTTCAACCGAGAGAAAGCCTCCCCGAAAATTTAAAAATTGAACATTCCATCTGGCAATTCGGTAAAAAACGGATTGCAGGTGTAGATGAGGCGGGACGCGGGCCTCTGGCAGGACCGGTTGTAGCTGCTGCAGTCATTTTTCCTCCTTATTTTTACATTCCGGAAGTTAAAGATTCCAAAAAATTAATTCCCGGAAAGCGTGAAGAACTTTACGCGCTTATTCAAGAACATGCGATAGCTTACGGAATAGGTCTGGTTACTCCGGAAGAGATAGACCGCATCAACATTCGGCAGGCTACATTTAAAGCCATGCGCATGGCTATTGGACAACTTGCTCTATCGCCCGATTATATTTTATTTGATGGTTATGAACTTCCCGAAAAAATTTTCCCTCAAGAAGCTATTATCCACGGGGATGCTCTTTCTTTTACCATTGCGGCTGCATCGATTCTGGCAAAAGTGTACCGCGACCGGTTAATGATAGAGTACGATAAACAATTCCCCCAATACGGATTTGCCCGCCATAAAGGATACGGTACTGCCCAACATCGGGAGGCTGTTAGAAAGTTCGGACCTTCTCCCATCCACCGAAAAAGTTTTTTAAAGAAAATTCTAAACAATCCAGAAAAATAAATCGTGCACAAAATTTCTCTTAGTTAAAAAAATTATCCTGGGAATTGTACATTAAAAATTGATGTCCGGGATTTTCTAACCGGGATTTCGTGAAATCACTTTGCGTTTGCAGCAGATGAACTCAATAAACGAGAAAGAACTTTTCCCCGCAGGTTGAAATACCGGGTTTCTCTCCCTATTTTAAAGAAATGGTGAACAACGGATGAGGAGCGGATTTTTTGTTTTTGCATTACTTTACCCTGAAACGCCAGATTCAATTTTTGCGGGATGAACTTCTCGGCGGCACAATTCGTAGCAGTTTTACCCAGATGAAAAATGAGCAGATTTTGGAGGTGGAAACTGGCAG
>JALWDQ010000661.1:0-3171 GCA_027039625.1 Calditrichia bacterium
TGATTTCTGTGTTTTCTGTGTCTTCTGTGGTTAAAACCTCTTCTGTGGTTCCAGAAATCAATACCTGGCACCAAACTCCTGCCGGTAGCGGCGGGGACTCATCTTATGCCGTTCGTAAAAACGGCGGTTGAAATTGGAAAGATTGTTGAATCCCACTTCATAAGCAATCTCCGCCACTGTCATTTCCGTTTCAATAAGAAGCTTACAGGCCCAGCCAATCCGCAATTCATTCACATAGTTAATAAATGTTTTTCCCGTGTATTTCTTGAAAAATCGACTAAAGGCAGTGGTACTCATGTTGGCAATGGAAGCGGCATCCCGTAAACGGAGGGGTTCCTTGTAGTTTTCATTGATGAATGTGCACACTTTGTCGATGCGGCTTTGTTCTTTGGGTTGCAGGGGATGGGTGAATTCAATCCCGGAGAGCGATATTTTATCTTCCCGGGGCGCTTTGGCCAGCATGCCCAGAATGGTGAGCAGGATAATGAACCGATCCAGCCCGTCCGCCTTTTCCATCTCCAGAATTTTTTGAGATACCTTCCGGTGCGTTTTTCCCGTAATTTGAAGTCCCCGGGATGCATCGTTAAGTAACTGCTGAACCGCTACCAGCTCGGGAACTTCTTTGATGTTTAAACCGGCAAAATTTTCCCGAAACTGAATGAGAATGGCCTCGTGAAAGCGGCGCTTCCCCAGCACTCCCGGAGGCGAATACCAGGTGTGCGGCAGATTCGGGCCAATCATAAACAAATCGCCTTCCTCATAATAGGCGATATTGTCTCCAATGAACCGCTTCCCACGGCTGTGCACCATAAACATGATTTCGTATTCCGGGTGGTAATGCCAATTAAATTCCAGGGATTTCAGTTGAATTTTTTTAAACTTGAAGGAGGATTGGGGTGGTTTGGAAAGTTTGACATTGACCGGTTTCATAAGCCCAGAATCTCTTTAAATACTATTTTTAACTGATTCTCTCAAATCCCTTTGTTCAAGTGTCAATATAGTATAATTTACGGATAAAATAAATGTAGAAATTAAATTTTCTCTTCTGTTTATTTTCCTTACATTTAAGTCGCTTGAACAAGGTTCCGGGGCAAAGTGAATGCAGATTACCCGAACAGGGGAAAGGCCGGGTGGAAGGGAATTCGCAAAGGAATACCGGCCATGGTGCTGTATCCACCCGGGAAACCGGAACGGTGAATTAAAGCGACATTCAGGGAGTGAGGTGTGGGTTGAGATACAGGAAGGAGTCGAATAAATGTATTACCTGGGTGTGGATGGAGGCGGCACAAAAACAGCGGCGGTACTGGCTGATGAGCAGGGCCGGGTGCTGCGTCAGGTGAAGATGGGGCCGGGAAACATTGCGGTGCTGGATCGCGGAACCCTGGCGCAGTTGATACGCAACATTGTAGCCGAATTAACCGCTGGATTGGAAACCCGACAACTGGAATGGGCCACGTTTGCCTTTGCGGGTGCCGGACGGGCTGCGGAAAAAGAAACGGTGCGTGCCCTGATTCGTGGAGCCGGAGTGCAGCATTTTTCAGTGATGACCGATGCGGAGATTTTGCACTATTCGGTGTTTGGCGAGGAACCGGGGATTCTGATTTCGGCGGGAACGGGTTCCATCTGCCTGCTGCGAGACCATGCCGGGCAGTAACATCAAATGGGAGGGTGGGGATATTTACTGGGGGACGAAGGGAGCGGTTTCGATATCGGGAGTCGGGCTATCCGCCAGGCACTGCTGGATATGGAAAGCGGTCGTGAGCCTTCGCGATTAACCCGGGAATTGCTGATATTTTACGGAATTGATGCGCCCCAGAAACTGATTTCGATTGTCTATTCTTCAATCAGTCCGGCCCGATTGATTGCTTCCTGCGCCCGGCTGGTGTGCGAAATGGCAGCGGTGGGGGACGAAAATGCTCTGATCATCGTAAATGGTGCGGTGGATGAACTGTTAAAGTTGGTCGATCGAGCCATTTCCCGCTTCGGAGAGAATCGCTCTGAACCGTATCGCGTTTCCCTCACCGGGGGGATATTGAAGCACAATCGGTTTGTCCGGCAGCAATTTCAGAAAAAAGCGCAACAGCGAGGATACCAGTTTCAGTATCTGGAGCCCGAAATGGAACCCGCCGCCGCCGCAGTGCTCTATTCCCTGCGAAAAAGCGGTAAGAACGCTCCGGATACCCTGATGACCGCACTGAAATCGATTCGTTTTTCATAACGCCGGGTGATTGAAGAATTGACATAAATCCGGGATGAAGCACCTGGTTGAATTATTCATGTGTTAAGTGGTGGCAATGAAGAAAACTGAGAGGAGAGTTCCTCTATGAATAAGCAATTCTGGAGAAATTTTTGGGCACTGGTTCTGGCCACGCTGGGGCTGGTGGCGCTGTTTAGTTGCGCTGGTACCCGCAGCGAAAAACCGGAACAGTGGGTGGAGCGCCAGCTAACCAGCATGAGCCTGGAACAGAAGGTCGGCCAGATGATGGTGGTCACTTATCAGCCCCGTTTTTACAACGAAGACGATCCGGTGTTTCAGGAAATTCTGGATCGGGTGCGGAAATACCATGTGGGCGGCATCTCCATGTATCGCGGTAATCCGTATGCGGTAGCGCGATATATCCAGCGGCTCCAGGATGCCGCCGACATTCCTTTAATGGTGATGGCGGATATGGAATGGGGCGTGTCCATGCGGGTGGAAGAGGGGACGGATTTTCTACCCAATATGGCTGTTGGTGCGACCCGTTCCGAGGAATATGCCTATCAGGAAGGGCGCATTACCGCTATGGAAGCCCGGGCGATTGGAATTCATGTGAATTTCGCCCCGGTAATGGATGTGAATAACAATCCGGACAATCTCATCATCAACACCCGCTCTTACGGGGAGGTTCCGGCGCTGGTGGCCCGGTTGGGCAGTGCTTTTATCCGGGGACTGCAGGAGAATGGAGTTTTTGCTACAGCCAAGCATTTCCCGGGACACGGGGACACCAATGTGGATTCCCACCTGGGATTGCCCACCGTAACCGCCAGCAAACAGCGATTGCAGCAGGTGGAGCTTCCCCCGTTCGAGGCAGCGGTGAAAGCCGGGGCAAAGATGGTGATGGTGGCTCACATCACCTACAGCGCCATCCCCCAGATGGAAGGGCGTCCCGCTACCCTGGATTCCTATTGGAT
>JALWDQ010000662.1:0-3160 GCA_027039625.1 Calditrichia bacterium
GGGTAAGGGTTCGCAGGTAGGGAATGGCTTCCCGGTAGCGCTGGTGCTCGATGAGCAACCGCACCAGATGCTGATAGGGTGAGGGATTGAAGGGAGTAAACACAATCAACGCTTTGAATTCTGCTGTGGCTTTCTGCCACTGTCCGCTTTTCAGATAGTGTTCTGCCAGCAGCACATGGGCTTTTTCCCAGGTAATTTTTTTCTGCCAGTAATCCAGTGCCAGTTTGTGAACGATATCCCCGGGAGTGAGACTCAAACTGTCCAGGGTACCCACGCTGCCCTTCCGAAAAGGCCAACCACTGGTCAGCACCCGGATGCGAATCTCCCCGGCAGCATGTTCAAATTCGGTAATTCCCATATCCTGCCATAAGAGCGAATCAGCGGGGAGAGCGTGGGCTTCGCCGGGAATCAGATGAGCGGAAACAATGGCGCGGTAAAAGGTGCGCGCCATCAGGAAATAGCCCTGCAAGTTGGGATGGAGATGTTCCAGGAAAAGTTCTTTTCCCGGCAGGTGGTGGGGCGAATGGGATTCGAACGAGCGACGAATGGGTACCAGAATAGCCCCGGAAACAGAAGCTAATTCCTGCAAAATTCCGTTAAAATCCTCGCTGGCACGAAAGCGCAAACCGTCATAATCCTTCGCCCGGTAAAAGTGAACATAAGCGCTATCCCATCGCTGCTGGCTTTCGGCCAGACGAGCATACTGGAAGTGTGCCGATGCCGGGAAATCATCCAGGTGGAAAAGCTGCTGAAACAGGGAATCCGCCTGGTGGGGTGGTGCCTGAAGGGCTTTCCGGAAAAGTTGTTGCCAGGTAGCGGTATCGGTTTCCGGATGGAATGTATCGGTAAAGGGAGGCTGGTGGTGCACATTGCTTACCAGGGTACCCAGTAGTAAGGGAACCCGGTGGTTCCGGCAGAGCTCCACCACTTCGGCCATGTTTTGCTGGAAAATGGTCATTGCCTTCCGGTAAAGGGGACTCCCATAGGCAATGCTGCGCCGGGCAGCCAGATGTTCCATCAGTGTCATGTTGGGAGCAAGCTCCGAAGTACCCCCTCCCAGCGCTCCCATAATGCCTCTGGCAAGCTGCCGCAATAACTGCACGGTTTTAAATCGATTAAGCCACAGGTAGGTGAGCACCAGCTTGCGCGAAGTTCCCAGTTGCTCCAGAGAGCCCACCCCCAGCGCACCGTAAAATTCGTTGTGTCCGCTGTACACCAGCACCAGGTCGGGCTGGTAGCGCCAGATTTCCCGGGCAATATCCTGCACGGTGTAGCTGTTCACAGCAACCATGGCCAGATTCACCACTTCAAAATATATGTTGGGGTAACTCTTTTGCAGCATCACCCGCAGCATGCTGGAAAAACTTCCGTTGTAATAGTAAGGATAACCCCGAGCCGTAGAGCCACCCAGCACAAAAATGCGGAAGCCGTTTGCAGGTTTTTCTTTCAAAAGAAAACTGTGGGTAATGTTGGGGTAGAATTTACCACCGGGGAAGTAGCGACGCCCCAGTTGAGGATTGGGCTCCAGGTAGCGGTTGTCCACACTGCTGGGAATGAACAAACGGTACTCTGTTCCGTAACCCGCTATTCGCAGGGTGAGTTCCAGTAGAACCAGTAAAAAGGTGGGAAACAGAACCAGCACAGCCCGGAAAAACCACTTCCGCTTCGGGGAAAGAGGAGAAGATTTCGATGGAACGTTTGTCGGCTGCTTCACCAGCACTCCTGAATTATTATGAAGAACAAATATAGGAAAAAGGAGGGGATTTCTCAAAGCGGAAAAAGAGGGAGAAAAAGGTACGTCTGTTTACTGCAACTTTGAACTTCCCGAAGGGAACGTAAATTGAAACATTTTTGATGTCTGCAGATGTACCAGGAGAATAAAATTCTGATTTCTGGAACAGGGGAATTCTGTTTCGTATCTTTACAGGAAAAAAGAAAGCAGACCAAAAGAAACAGGAGTACCTATGCTGGAAATTTATTTTGTGCGCCATGGAGAGACGGCGGGAAATCGGGAAAATCGGTTTCGGGGACGCCACGATTTCCCCTTGAATGAAAATGGAATCCGCCAGGCAGAAGCGTTGCAGCGGGAATTACAAGATGTCCCTATGGATGCTATTTACAGCGGTCCCTTAAGTCGCGCGCGCCAGACGGCCGAAATTCTGGCCGACGGGCGGTTGCCTGTAACAATTGAGGAAGGATTTAACAATATCTCTCTGGGACCCTGGGAGGATGTGGCGAAGGATGAAGTGCGTGAGAAATACCCTGACGCCTGGAAGTTGTGGATTACCACCCCGGAGAAGCTTTCTTTCCCCGGCATGGAAACTCTGGCGCAGGTTCAGGAGCGATCTTATCGAGCGTTGCAAAAATTAATTGAAAAACACCGGGAAGGGAGAATCTGCATTGTGACTCATCGTGCGGTAATTAAACCGCTTTTTGCAGCGATGTTGGATATTCCGGAACCGTATTTCTGGAAAATTCACATGGACACAGCTGCTTACAGCATTTGTGAATACCGCCCGGAGCGCGGGTTTACCTTCACCCTTATTAATCAAACCCGTCATCTGGGCGATTTTATTCGGGAAGACCTGGGGTGAGGGTTACCCCTCTCCCTTAATGGCCAGCAGTTTTATTTCGGTCATTTCCTCGATGGCGTACCGCAGACCTTCCCGTCCCAGCCCGCTGTCCTTCGAGCCTCCATAGGGCATGGGATCGATGCGGAAGGTGGGATAATCGTTTACGATGACACCACCCACCTCCAGCGTGGTGTAGGCTTTCTGGATGTGCCGGAAGTTGTTGGTGAAGATGCCCGCCTGCAATCCGTAGTAGGAGTTGTTCACCAGTTGCAAAGCCTGGTCGAAGGTTTCGTAGGGCTCGATAACCACCACCGGGGCAAAAATTTCTTCACAAACCACGCGCATATCCGGACTGGTGCCTGTGAGCACAGTAGGTTCCAGGATGTTCTTTTTCCGCTTCCCGCCAATTACCACCCGAGCACCGGCTTTTTCAGCTTCACGAATCCAGCTCTCGGCGCGCTTGGCGGCTTCGGTGTCGATCATGGGACCAACCATGGTCTTTTCGTTCATGGGATCACCGTAAATTGCGCTGCGTGTCATCTCATCCACAAATTTCTGGATGAATTCCTCAAATATGGATTCCTGAA
>JALWDQ010000663.1:0-3158 GCA_027039625.1 Calditrichia bacterium
AAGCTGGTGAATCAGCTTCTGTTTTTCGCGGGCAGAGAGGTAACGAATCAAGGAGATAAAGATGTTATCAAATTTGTAAATGTAGCCCTCTTTCATTTCCTTAAACAGAGTGGAGTGAATAAAGGTGGTAGGACTTTTATTGATCGCGTCGCTTTCGGTTTCCACCAGGTCATTGGGACTGTGGGGAGCGAGGGCAAATTTAATTTTGCGCATAATCATGGGGCGAGAGAATGGTTTGGCAATGAAATCGTTTGCTCCCAGTTTAATCACCTTAAGCAGGGTGGCGGAATCTGCACGGGCGGTGACAATAATAATGGGAATGCGACTGGTTTGCTCCATCCCTCGCAGCAACTCCAGTGCATGAAATCCATCCACTTCCGGCATCATCAAATCCAGAAAAATAATATCCGGTTTTACCTGCAGCGCTTTGGTCACCGCTTCGGCACCGTTATTGGCCGTAAATACAACAAATCCTTTCGGTTCCAGCATGGAATGAAACATCTTGCGGATAAATGGATCGTCGTCCACGGCGAGAATGGTTTTCTTCTTTTTCTCTTTCACTAACATCCACTGTTACCTGAATTTAGAATCCATTCTGATGAACATCATCGGTTAAATCAGGCAAATCTTAAATTACAAAAACCGTTCCACAAACTCTTCCACCTCGTAAATTCCCGTTTCGCTAATGATTTTGTGCAGGTAGGAGAGTTCAATTTCTTCGAAATAAATGTTACTTACTGTTAGATTGGGAATCTGCTCCTCCAGAATTTCCTGCTCGTGCACCGAGCGAAAACGGGTGGGATAGGTGCGTTTTAACAGGATTTTATCCGTATCCACGGCAATATAGAAGGGTTTATTCAGTTCTTTCGCGATAATAGCCAGCGCTGCGGTACCGGTTTTGTTGATAAACGTATTTTCCGTGATGCGATCGGCACCGGTAAGCACAAAATGAGCATCGTTCAGGGCACGGGTCATGTCGGCGTCGGGAATGAGGCGGGTGCGAATTCCCGCCCGCGCCATCTTTTTGGCTAACTCCACCCCTTCGTACCGGGGACGACTTTCGGTGCAAATCAGGCGAAACCGTTTCTTCTGGCGCCTGGCTTCCAGGAGAATATTCTCCACCACCGAACTGGCCGAATGGGTCAGTACAATGTGCTGATCCAGAATCAAACGAGCACCCAGCCGGGTAATGTTTTTCTGCCGCTCAATAAAATCGCTCCGAATTTGCTGAATCTCCCGCAGTACCATCTCCCGGATGATCTTAATGTCTTTTTCCTCTTTGGGAATCGATTGGATGAATTCAATGATGCGGTGGGCTCGATTATATATGAGTGCCATTAACGGTTGTGCCCGTACCAGAGCATTTCCTAATTTAGACAGGTTCTGGATTAATTCCGTGCGATTACGATAGAGATTTTTATGAATGAATTCTTCAATGATATTGAGTGCCTTGTCTGCCAGAAATGCAGAACTGTGAACCGCATCCTCCTGAATCTCCTGAACCTGAGGACGCCAGTATTCGGTTCCCCGGGAATCGTCTTTTTTAACTCTGGACATTTTCATTCACCCATTTTATGTAATCACTGTTACCTTGTTCTACCGGAAGGGCAATGATTTCCGGTACATCATAGGGATGAAGCTCTTTGAGGCGTTTTTCCAGAGCGCCGTATGCGCGCTGGGTCGTTTTGATGATAAGCAATCGTTCCTGATCTTCCTGGATTTCCCCCTCCCAGCGGTAAATGGAGGTTAATCCCGGAACGACATTACAGCATGCGGCCAGACGTTCTTTTACCAGAAGTCTGGCTAACGCTTTTGCCGTGTCTGCATCCGGTACGGTGCAAAACACCACATACACGTCCTTTTTCACCGGGAGTTCCTTTCTATTTAATGCAAATCGATTGTAACAAAAAATATAATCGACGAATGACGTAAGAACTTAATCGGGAAATTGAAAATTTAGACCTCAAGCGAACAGAAGGTTAAATCATGCTGGAGCCGGTGGTGGAAAGCGATTTCTCCCCAACCTTTCCATACCGAGAACTGAAGTTTATATTGCAGAACAACTGTTTATATTTTGCAAGCTGAAACTGGCATTGTATTTATGTTACGGAATTGCAGCCATTTGTACAATGCGTTCCACCAGTTCGGGGAAATCGATTCCCACGGCGCGGGCAGCTTTGGGAACCAGACTGGTAGGGGTCATGCCCGGAAGGGTATTTACCTCCAGACAATACATCTCGCCCTCGTCGGTTAAACGGAAATCAATCCGTGCATAGTGCCGACACCCCAGCTCCCGATAGGCTCGCCGGGCATATTCCTGCAATTTTCGGGTAACTTTGTCCGGGATTTCTGCCGGAACCACATAGCGGGTCTTGCCTTTCTGGTACTTGTGCTCGTAATCATACACACCCTGGTCGGGAATAATTTCAATCACCGGAAGGGGTTCGTCATTTAAAATCGCCACGGTCATCTCGTGTCCCGGAATGTATCGTTCCAGCAGCACGGAATTCCCGTGCCGAAATGCGAAACGGATGGCATCCCGGAGTTTTTCGGCTCGGGAGACGATTTTCAATCCCACGCTGGAACCCTGTCCGTTGGGTTTTACCACCACAGGGAGGGAGTACTGCTCAATAAAAGGTGCGAAATCCTCCTCGGGATGGGAGAGCGTTACCCAGGGTGCTGTGGGAACCCCCGCATTCCGGAACAGTACTTTGCTGTAATGTTTGTCCATGCCCAGAGCACTGGCCAGCGCACCGCTACCGGTGAAGGGAATTCCCGCTACTTCCAGCATTGCCTGTAACTGACCGTTTTCTCCGTATCCTCCATGCAACGCAATGTACACCACATCGAATTTTGACTGGAGGAGATAATCGATGGTGCGGAAGACGTTGCGATCCAATTCCTGGTGTTTCTGCTCATAATCCGAGGGAGTGGAACGAATGATATCTTCGATGGGGATGTCCAGATCGGGCAGCACCCGATCTCCGTAAGCACAATCAATTGCTTCCACCTGATGCCCATTGCTCCGGAGGGCACGGGCAATTTCAATTCCCGTTACCAGCGACACATCCCGCTCCGCCGAAGTTCCACCCAGCAATACCGCAATTTTCACCGTTTTCCCACCTCTACCTTATAAACCCTATTTACCCTATTTACCC
>JALWDQ010000664.1:0-9986 GCA_027039625.1 Calditrichia bacterium
CTGCATGCTATTCCACCACCTGTTTTCGGGAAATGAGTACAAAAAACAGCCCGAAAAGTAGCATCAACCCGCCCCACCAAACGTCCGGATATAGATGCGCCAGGACTTTTTGTGTACTGTGCTTTACAAACAAATGGTAAATTCCATTCAGGAAAATGATGCCTCCCATTAACGAAAGAACTAATCCTACAAAGTACCAGATGGGTTTCATTTTCGCTTCCTTTGGTGCCATTGGAACAACCTCCGTTTTTACCAGAAATAGACATTCAAAATAATGAGAACGATGAACGAGAGAACCGCCCAGAACTCCGGTTTTTTAAGCAGGGGCACGGGCTGACCCACGGTTTCCTTTGTAAGGCCCTTCACCAGACCCACCAATTCCTCTTCCGGTTTCTTTTTGGTGAAGAGGCTCACCAGAATGGTCACTCCAAAACAAATCAACCATGCCCACCAGGCACGCCAGAAATTGGCGGCCATATCGCTGGCTACCCGGGAAAGGGTGATGGAGCTTCGGGAAATCCATTCGAAGCGTACAGCCAGAAACATGGTAAAAGAAGATCCCATTCCAGCCAGCAATCCCCAGAAGGCGCCGCTGGGGGTAATCCATTTCACAAACATCCCCAGGAGCATGGTGGCAAACAACGGTGCATTGACCCAGGAGAAGATTGCCTGCATGTAATCCATAATGGTAGGCATACTTTTCGCCCAGTAAGCGGTAATGATGCTAATCAATATTCCCGCAATGGTCGCCACCCGTCCCATCCACAAAAGATGAGTGGAGGAGGCATTTTTATTAATCACCGATTGGTAGATATCGTACGTCCACACGGTGTTAAAGGCGCTGATATTGCCTGCCTGCCCGGCCATAAATCCCGCCAGCAGGGCGGTGATGCCTAGCCCCACCAATCCCGTGGGATAGTAGCGGGCAATGAGCATGGGTAGTGCCGAATCGTAATTCACGCGGTTTCCATCGTGCAGCAACGAGAAACCGCTGGAAGGATCCCGAGCCAGCACCAGGGCCACCAGCCCACCAATCACAACAATAAACGGCAGCGCCATTTTGAAGAACGAGGCAATGACGGGCGCCATGCGGGCCGAACGTAAATCCCGGGCGGAAAAAGCGCGCTGAACTACCAGAAAATCCGTGGTCCAGTAGCCAAAGGAAAGTACAAACCCCAGCCCCAGAACAATGCCACCCCAGCTTACCATCATACCGTTCTGGGCGGGGTCGGCGGAATTGGACCAGAGGTGGGCATAGGCTTCTGGTACCCGGCGAAACACCTCCTGAATGCCGCCCACTTCAATGATACCCAGAATTGCCACCAGAAACAGGCCGAACCAGATAAGGAAGAATTGAATTATTTCCGTAAAAATGGCGGACATCAAACCGCTTAAGGTAACGTACAGAGCTACTGTGGCTGCGGATGCCCACATGCTGATGTCCCAGTTCCAGCCCAGAAAGGTGTGCAACACCAGGGCCATGGCATAGAGATTGATTCCGGAAACCAGCAGCGTCATGATGGCAAAAGCGATGGCATTGAGCACGCGGGTTTTTTCATCGAAACGCAATTTCAGGTAACCCGGTACGGATTTAATGCGGCTGCTGTAATAAAACGGCATCATGTAAATGCCCAGAAACAGCATGGCAGGAATTGCCCCAATCCAGTAAAAATGCGCTACGTACATGCCGTATTTAAACGAGTTCCCCGTCATTCCCAGCAATTCCAGCGCTCCCAGATTGGCAGACAGGAAGGCAAGCCCTGCGACCCAGGAGCTATTTTTGCGTCCTGCCAGGAAGAAATCTTCGTCGCTGCGGGTAAACCGCCGCAAATAAAAACCAATTCCCAGCACAAAACCGAAATAAATGGCAATAATGAGCCAATCCACAAACGAGAGACCTAATCCATGCATGAGTCCATTTCCCCTCTGTTTTCGTGATGAACCTGTTCCATGGGATGAAAGGTGGAATGTTTTTCCCGGATCGTTTCTACCCGAAGGTGCAAATCCCAGCGAGTTTCTGTCTCGGGCGGTAAATAGCGGCATTCTCCGCGCTCCATGGCTCTGGCCAGAGAATCGGGACGTCCGCTGGTAGGCTCCAGCCCCACAGTTAAGTGTTTGCGGGATGAATAACCAGGCCAGCCTCCATAAGTAATCCAGATGCCTAAATAGGGATTTTCTTCGGGTTCAAATTCAATCGCCAGCACTTCTTGCGATTCGGGAAAAGTAATCTGCGCCTGTCCACGGTTTAAGGGATTGGTAAAACATTTCAGTGCAATCCCACTTCGGCGGTCCTGCACCACGGAAAGATCTTTCCCATCCATGAGGGGCCAGGGTCTCAGTTCCCCGTACTCCCCCAGTTGAGGTGGCGTTGCCCAGTTAATGAACACCTGATTGACTTCTTCCGGCAGTACAATTCGGCTCCCTGGCGAAACCCGGATTAATGGGTGCGCTGCCCAGATGTAATGAAATCCCATGCCCGAGCGATTTTCTAACCGGTACTGAAATAAAAGCTCCTGGTCCTGCAGGGTCACAAAGCGAAATAAACGGTAGTTGAGTGCCCTCCCCTGTACCGAAAAAAGCACCCCGTTGTTCTGAATTTGATAGCTCCAGGGTTGAGCCCACACCTCCCCGTGGTCCGGCCAGCTCAACATCTGCCCTCCTTCTTCCTCCACTTCACACGCTTCGATGGTGGGAAAACATTCATCGAATCCGCTGGTATCGTAATTTTCGTACAGATCTCCGTACTCCGGAATGCGATATTGTCCATTGGGCAGCTGGGAAGGCAGCAAAAGCTCCCGCCCAGATATTTTATGGTGCAACCGAATCATCTTTCCGCCAATTTCCGGAAGAAATTCCGCCAGCAGGAAGTCATTTTCCAGACGGAGGCACACCAAACTCTGGTACTGCGTTTCCTCAATTTTCATGACTTTGCCTTTCGTTTATCCCCGGGCTGTAAACAACCCCAGGGAATTCTCACAGAAAAGCCTGCCATTCCGTGGAGTTATTGCTGAATTTCCCTGACCAGAATATCCGGTTGCGGATAAACTTTGCCGTTTACCGTAACTTCAATCATTGGCCAGTTTCCGGTGTGGGTAATCACTTCGATGCCGCTGCGGTGAGCAATGATGGTATCCTCTACTTTCGCGCCGGTAATGGTGGGATTCCAGGCAAACGCTTGGTTTTCATGAACCACTTCCCGGATGCCGGGATAGATGACATACTCCCGATCGTCGTAACCGATGGCACCACCTTGATGGTGCAATTTCCATTCTCCGGGGAAACCTACGTCAGCGTACCATTGCTTGCATTCTTCAAAAATTTCCGCACAGGATTTCCCGGGCACGGTTGCCACCTCGTAATGTGCCATAACTTCCGCAGTTTTCCGGATTTTTTCTTTGAGCTCTGTGGGGATAGGTCCAAAATGCACAAAGCGGGTAACGGCAATGGGCATTCCCCATTTTTCAGCCACCACATTCACCATGGCGTACTTCTTGAGCACGGCACCGGCGGGCAAAGCATGGCGGTATTGATAGATGCGATCGTCCACGCCAATAAGCAAAACGGTGGGCAAAATACCTCGCGACCACAGCTCTTCTGCGGTCATGGCCTCAATCTGGTATTCATCCATTCCCGGCCGTAACTGGCGACAAACGGATTCCACCGCTTCTGCCACCTGTTTCCCCAGCCAGCGATAGCGCTTGATTTCCGTGGGCATTAACTGGTAACGCAGCGGTTTGAATTTGTCTGCCACCAAAACGGTGTTGGGGAACGGGATGTCGCTACCAACTTTTTTGTCCCCGGCGATTTCCAGCAGCAGTTCTCCTCGCACGTCTTTTAGGAGATTGGCTTGGTACCAGTTGTATTGTTTTAACTGGAACCCGAATTTTTTAAGGGATTCATTCATTAAGCGGGGAGCTTCGCTGCCATTGCAAATCAGATATTTTTTGCCATCCGCCATGATGAGCAAAGAAGCTGCTCCCACATCTTTATTGAGCACAATCTGGGTATTCACCATCCCGGCCGTTAGCCAGCGAACATTTCGCACCTGGGTTAATAGCATGCCACCCAATTTTTCCTTCTTCAGAAAATCCAGAACTTTCTGCAATTTTGCTTCAAATTCCTGCTGGATTTCCTGTTCGGTAAGCACTGTGGGAGGGAGGTGTTTCCAGAGGTAGGCAGCGTTTTCATTTTTCTGGGTAGAGCAACTTAAAAACAAAGAAAGGGTGAGGAATAGAAGCACTCGTTTCAAGGCATCCTCCTATTTTCTAAGTGGACCTTTCATGTTAGCGTTAACATGGGATGGTAAAAAAATAATGGATTATTTTGAGTGGAGCGGAATCAGATTACGTGCCTCCATGTTATCGCTAACATTCGGTTATAGTTTACACTTTTTCTCCGAAAAAGTCAAGGAAAAAATGGTCGGTGGGGTATTTTTTTTCTGCGAATTTGAATTGGGTGGGATTTTTCCTTTCCCATGGCTCGAAGCCATGGGCTAATATCTTTCTTTCCCATGGCTGAAGCCATAGGCTAAAATCTATCGGCCACTTCGTGGCCTCGTACCCTGACAGCCGACTGTTTTTTGAGATGTTATTTAGATCTCTTGCCCAATGGTGTCCTTTCTTTTCTTTTTACGTTTTTCTTTAATGGAGGACAAAAAAAAACCCAAATTACAAAAAGTTAAAAACCGCCAAGTACGCGGAGAAAACGAAAAGGACGCAAAGAAATTCCAAATCCAAAATAAAATATCTAAAATCACAATTTCTAGAAAAACAGATAATTATGATTGTTTATTATAATCTAATCATATGATTACTTTTCATTCGTGCCCATTCGTGTGATTCGTGGGCAAATAAAAATTCTTTTAATTCGTGGGCAAAAATTCGTTGGTAAATGGTTTTTTGTGTGATTAGTGGTAAATCTTTCCCATGGCTGAAGGCCATGGGCTAACATCTGTCGGCCACTCCGTGGCCTTGTATCCTGCCATAGGAAGTGATTTTATTGAAACGGAAGAAAAATATTCACACCACAAATCAGCATGAATCCATCAATCCAAAATTATCAGTTCCATCAGTGTCTCCATTTCAGGGCTACAATTTTGGAGTGGTCTCTATTCCTCAAATCTCAAAATATTGTAAATTCTTTTTCCAATCTAATTATTCAATATTTTTTATTCGTGCCCATTCGTGAGATTCGTGGTTAAAATCTTTCGGCCACTCCGTGGCCTCTCACCTTGCCAGGGGAAGTGATTTTTTTAACAGAAGCAAAATATTCACACCACAAGTCCATATGAGTTTAATAATACATAATTCTTAATTCAAAATTCAAAATTCCATCTGTGTCGCCCTTTCAGGGCTCCATTTTTGGGGTGTTCCCCAGTCCCAGGGCTTCGCCCTGGGCTATCCCTGTGTGAGTGCTTCGCACTCTTTTTCCAAAAAGTTCATTTATCATTTTACATTTTACATTTTTCATTTTTCATTTTTCATTTCATTGGGTGGTTACAAAATTCAACCCAAATTTACCTTCCCTATTTTCCCCTATTTCCCCTATAAACCCAATTCTCTATGCCCATATGCCCCTATGCTCTATGCTCTATGCTCTATGCCCTATGCCCTATGCCCTATGCTCTATGCTCTATCCCGAAGGGATCCTCCAAAGGAGTCTCCAAGGGAGTCCTATGGACCTGTGGACGTTCAGATGCTCTATGCCCTATCCCCCCTGCGCCTCTTCCACCAGCGTGGCGATATTAAAGAAGCGGGTGAGCAGTTGATGTTTCCAGGCAGTCACATCTTTTTTCTGGACCATCAACGAGAAAAATACACCGGCATTGTCGATATCGCCCACCAGGCGCACGCCGGTTATCTTCCCATCGGTCAGGTAAATTTTCTTCAGTACATCCTTCCCGTTGAAATAGTGCAGCGTTTCCTCACCGCCCACACGACCCAGCGCCATAATGGGAATGCCCAGATGCTTCAGGCTGTTCATATTGTACCCGCCTTCGTACGCTACTTGTGCGCCCAGAGCATTACGTGCCGCAATCTGCCCCTGCTCCACCGCATTGGGATAAATGGCGTGGACGTAGCGCTCTCCGGTAATGCGATCCGGAACTTCAGTGCAGTCCCCGGCAGCGTACACATCCGGGAAATTCGTTTGCAGATACTCATTCACCAGCAATCCCCAGTGCACATTGAATCCGGAATCTTTAAGAAAATCTACATTGGGACGTACCCCCGTGGCAGCAATCATCAAATCTCCGTAAAGTTTTTCGCCCGAAGCCAGTTCCAGTCCTTGAGCCATGCCCTGACCAAAAAACGCTTCTCCGCGGGTTTGCAGGCGAATTTCAATCCCCATCTCTTCCAGAAACTGTTGTGCCAGTTGGGAACTGTCCTCATCCAGCATGCGCGGCATTACCCGGTCTTCCATTTCCACCATGGTCACCCGTACTCCCAGTTCACTCAAGGCAATGCTAATCTCCGTACCAATGAACCCGGCACCCACCACCACCGCTGTTTTCACTGTTCCAGCTTCAATTTTCTCCTTAATCTGCCGCGCGGCAGATAGACTTTTGAAATTGTAGAACCCCGCCGTTGTGCCCTCGCCCCGGGGATTTTCCACCTTATTTTTCACCGGCGCGTAGAGCGTACTTCCCGTTGCCACAATGAGTTTATCGTAATATAGCACATCGCCACTGGCAAGTTGTACACGCCTGGCTTCTGGTTCCACCCGGATAACCGTTTGGGAAGCGAGGAAACGAATGTGATGCTTTTGCGGAAAATCTTTTCCACGCCAGAAGATGGTATCTCCCCCGTGGAGAAGATATTCCGCCATTAGCGGGGGACTGTAAGGTGGGAATGGTTCCCGGGAGATCATGGTAATGTTCACGTTGGGATCCAGCGCACGGAGCGTTTCGGCGGCACTCACCCCGGCAGGACCAGCACCAAGAATCACCACGTTCATTTATTCTTCTCCATATTTTTCCAGTGTTTGAGCCAGAGCCACATATTTTTCTAACAACCCTGGCGCAACCCCTTCTTCCACAATGGGGGAAATATCCGGCTCAATTTCCAGCAGCTCTTCCGTAAAGGGAATTTCGGTGACGGTGGTGAAGAGCCCATCATCCACTTTTTGTAATTGATTGCGCGCTCGCTGGACATCGCGCGGGCTGCGCAACCGGTTCAGCACCAGATGGCGGTACGGAATGCCCAGTTCCCGTGCCAGACGCGCGGCATGAAGTGCCACCTGCATGGAATTAAAGGTCACATCGGTAACCACCACCGCCTGGCGGAATCCTTTGGCAATGGCACGCCCAAAATGTTCCACACCGGCCTGGGTGTCCATTAAAATCACTTCCTTTTCCCGCAAATTGATGTAGTGCACCACCGCATCCAGCAGGGCATTTTCCGGGCACAGGCATCCGGTGGCGGCCTGAACCACCGTTCCCATTACCAGCAGACGAATTCCATCGGGTGCCCGGATGCCAAAGCGATCCACCACATCATCCACCTCCGGATTCAAGCGTAGCATCAATCCCCACCCCGCCCCGGGACGCGCTCCCACCTTCTCCTCAATGTAATCCAGGTTCCGGGTCAATGGCACAATGCGACCGGCCTCCTCTTCCGGAATCCCCAGAGCAAAGGGCAGATTCATCTGCGGGTCTTCATCCACCGCCAGCACTTTGTACCCTTTCCGGGCTAACAATCGAGAAAGAATGGCGGTGGAGGTGGTCTTCCCCGCACCGCCTTTGCCGGTAATTAACACTCGAAATCCCTTTTCGACCCGGCCTCCTTCCTGAAGTTCTTTCAAGACTTTCGCTACATCAAATATTTTCTTGCGCTTTCCTTCTTTCGCAGGCACTGGTTCACCTCCTTATTCACACCATTCTCTCAAGTCCGTTTTCCCTGTTTCCACACCACTACCGGGTTCTAATTAAACCGGTAAACCCAGTTCCTTTCGTTTCTGATTGATGCGCTCAATCATCAGATGGGCGGCCTTCACCGGATCGGGTTCCACGGCAAACGTGGCACCGACTACTTCTTCCAGCCCTTTCGTCAGTAAATCCGTTACATTCTTACTGCCCACCACCGGTGGCTGAATTCCCAGGGTAGTGAAAATTCCCGAACCCACCACATAGGCACCAATGGACACGGCTTTTTCCGAATACCATTCCGGCGCTGCTCCCGCCAGCGGCAACTGACTGATATCCACATTCAGCGCCCGTGCCAGCTTCGACGCCAGATCCAGAATCCGGATATTGTCCACGCAGGAACCCATGTGCAATACGGGGGGAATACCCAGGGCTTTGCACACTTCCCGCAATCCCGGACCCGCCATTTCCGCAGCTTCCGGTTGCATCAAACCCGCTTTGGCATTGGCCACCGCCGCGCAGCCGGTTTCCACCACCAGCACATCGTGCTTTATCAACTCCCTGGCCATACTCACATGACCATAGTCCTGACGGATTTTGGGATTGTTGCAGCCCACAATGCCTGCGGCACCCCGAATTTTACCCGCCACAATGGCATCAATCAAAGGCTGGAAGGTGCCGCCCAGTGCTTCCTGAATGGCTTCTACGGAAAATCCCGCCATCAGACGAATGGGTTCCTGGGGAATTTTCACCCGTTCCTTCACCCGCAACGGGTAATTCTCGATGGCCATGCGCACCATCTTTTTAGCCAGCTCCATTCCATGGGCAGGATCGAATTCAATATGAATGGCGCCGGGGAATTTGGCTTTTTCCGAGGTGGACACAATTTTAGTATGGTAACACTTAGCGACTTCCACCACCGAGGGCATGATGCACTGATAATCCACAATCATCATCTCCAGCGCACCGGTCACAATGGCCAGCTCCTGCATCAGATGATTCCCGGCCATGGGAATCCCTTTGCGCATGAGCAATTCGTTGCCGGTACAGCATAAGCCGGAAAGGTTGATTCCCTTGGCACCTTTCTCTTTGGCCAGAGCAATGAGTTCCGGATCGCGTACTGCGCGCACAATCATTTCCGAAAGAATGGGATTGTGCCCGTGCACAGTGATGTTTACTTCATCCTCTTTGAGCACCCCCAGATTGACCCAGCTTTCCACCGGTTTGGGAACGCCGAAGAGGATATCGGAAATTTCCGTGGCAATCATGGAGCCGCCCCACCCATCGGAGAGGGCCGTGCGTAGGCCGTGCAGTAGGATATGCACGTACTCATTATCCACCCCCATGTGGGTGCGATGGAGCATCTCCACATTTTCTCGATCGATACTCCGCGGCATAATGCCCAGCTTCTCCCATAGCTTCTGCCGCTGTTCCGGGGCGCGACCGGTCATCACCAGCTTCTCCCGACGCATCCCGTACTCTTCCATCATCACCCAGGCCAGCTCTTTGGCAATCTCCCGCGGCTCCCGGTTTTCCGTCTTCACCCCAAACTCCTCTGCCAGCCGATGCAATTTGGGGACATCGGTAATCTCGTAACCGGGTGCTTTACCCTGCCCCACCAGGTAGAGTACCTCCACCAGGTCGCGGCCATGATCGGAATGAGCCGCCGCGCCAGCCGCGATGAAACGCCCCAGATTTCGGGCGACAATGGTGTCGGCATCCGCCCCGCACACACCGCGAGTGGGGCCATTCCCAAAGGGATCGATACGACAGGGCCCCATGGCACAGTTGCGGCAGCATAGTCCGGTAAGCCCATACCCACATTGCGGTTGCTGCTGCTCCAGGCGATCCCACACCGTTTCAATCCCATCATGGGCCGCCTTTTTGAGCATTTCCTTAGCATCTTCGGCCATGGTGCGCTGGTTCAAAAGGTCTTCATCAATGTAAATCGGTATCTTGGCCATTTTTGCCTCCTTCATCTTCATTTTTGATGATTCAAATCATGCAATTCCCGCTGCCAGGTACGCAATGCCTGGAGGTTTTCCGGCAAGGGGATCAGTTCGTAATCGCCGGTTTGCATCACCATCGATACCCTTTCGGTGAACTGCTTGCGTCCCCCTTTCAC
>JALWDQ010000665.1:0-3154 GCA_027039625.1 Calditrichia bacterium
AGTATATAGGGTGTATAGGGTATATAGGGTATATAGGGTATATAAGGTGTATAGGGGGAATAGGGGACATAGGGACATAGGGACATAGGGGCATGGGGGCATCCGAACGGATCCCTTTGGGATAGGGACATCCCAATGTCCAAAGAACTCCTTTGGAGGATCCCTGTGGGATAGGGCATATAGGGGACTCTACGAGCGAGTGTATTTGCATTCTATCGCTTAGCGATGGTTATTTAAATAATTGATCTTTGAAATCGTCCCGACAGGAACGGAATGCCATTGCGCAGCATTTTGAATAGTCCACAAATTCAGAGGCTGTGTGAAAATGCAATGTCGATGGAATATTTATTCATTGTCATTCAAAGTAAAATATAGCCCCGAGCTTCCAGCTCGGGGAACTTAAGGCCCAAACTACAAATTGGGCTTTAGCCCAATTTTAGGCTAAAGCCTGATTTTAGGAGAAAGATTAAACAATCCACGAGCTGAAGCTCGTGGCTATAATAAAAACGGTGCAAATTGATATTATTTAATGATTTTCCTTGAATTTTAGGGTTTGTGCAAATGCAAAGATACAAAAATATTTTTGTGTTGTTGACTTAATGATGGAGTTAAATTCAGTAAGAAATAAAAATAATTCTAAATCCTTTACTGCCACAGTTTTACATAAATATGGTGAATTGCAATATGCATGTTATTGATTAAATATTCTTCTGATTTTCATTTTTACACAGCCTCTTCATTTGTGGGAAAATAGAACGTCCACCAGATAAACCCGTCCCGGATGGGACGGGATGGTACTCAGACGCTTCGCGTTACTGAAATTTTTTATCTTGCGAAATGTACTTTAGAAAACCTATGATCTGGAATTTACCTGAGAACAAGTTAGGATAGTAATGTCATCTTTACCTGAAAAACAGATTGCTCTGCTGGGAAGCACCGGTTCCATTGGGGAAAACAGTCTGGATGTGGTGCGACAGCATCCCGGGGTGTTCCGGGTGCGGTATCTCACAGCCCGGCGCAATGCGGAAAAGCTCATTCAGCAGGCGCGGGAATTTCGTCCCCGCGCGGTGGTGATTGCCGACGAAGCATACTACCCGCAGGTCAAAAAAGAGCTCTCCGGTGTGTGTCAGGTGTACGCGGGAATGGAGGGCATTTTGCAGGTGGTCACCCGGGAGGATGTCAATCTGGTGCTGAATGCTCTGGTAGGAGCGGTGGGGGTTCGCCCGACCCTCCAGGCAATTGACTCCGGGAAAGACATTGCCCTGGCGAACAAAGAAACGCTGGTAATGGCCGGAAAGCTGGTAATGGAAAAAGCCCGGCACAAGCAGGTGCGCATTTTACCCATCGATAGCGAGCACAGCGCCATCTGGCAGTGCCTGCTGGGCGAGGAGTTGGATTCCGTCAAGCGGTTGCTCATTACTGCCAGCGGCGGCCCTTTTCGCACCTGGCCGCGCGAGAAATTAGCCACCGCCACGGTGGAACAGGCGCTAAAACACCCTAACTGGGATATGGGTGCCAAAATCACCATCGATTCCGCCACCCTGATGAATAAAGGGCTGGAAGTGATTGAAGCCTACTGGTTGTACGGAATTCCCCTGGAGCGCATTCAGGTCGTGGTGCACCCGCAGTCCATTATTCACTCCATGGTGGAATTTGTCGATGGCTCCATCAAAGCCCAGCTTGGGGTGCCGGACATGCGGATTCCCATTCAATATGCGCTCACCTATCCCCATCGTCTCCCTCTGCAGGTAGCGGCACCGGATTTCCCGCGGATTCAATCGCTCACTTTCGAAGAACCGGACACGGAACGCTTCCCCTGCCTGCAAATTGCTTACGATGCGTTGCGCCAGGGAGGAACCGCTCCCGCCGCCATGAACATCGCCAACGAAGTGGCCGTGCAGCGCTTCCTGAATCGGGAGATTGGATTTCTGGATATTCCGGAAATCATTCGCCGCACCATGGAATCGCATCCCTTTGTGGAACAATACACACTTTCCCATTTACTGGAGCTGGAAAAATGGGCACGGGAGTTTGCCGGGAGCCTGTCGGTTTCCACCGGCTAATGGGATTTTCGCTGGAGAAAAGGTAAATCATACCGCGGCGGTATTTAGATTCCTCCCCTAACCGTTGCTTCCAGCGTGCGAAATATGTATTTTCCAGGGGAAAAACAAAGGAAGGGCCCTTCCGGGAGAAAAAGAATAAAGGGGAGGACAAATTTCCCGGGGAAATAAAATTCTTCCGGTAAGCATGGTTCAAAAACAAACAGTTTAAATAAAGGAATTTCCATGATTTATTTACTATCCATCGTATTCGTTCTCAGTGTGCTGGTTTTTTTCCATGAATTGGGACATTTTATGCTGGCCAAATTGTTTGGCGTTCGGGTGGAACGCTTTTCCATTGGCTTCCCGCCACGGCTGTTCGGAGTAAAAATCGGAGAAACCGACTACTGCATTTCCGCCATCCCTCTGGGCGGTTACGTCAAAATGGCCGGTGTAATTGACGAAAGCATGGATGTGAGCAGTTTAACCGGGGCTCCCTATGAATTTGCCTCCAAAACCTGGTGGCAAAAAGTGCTCATTTTGAGTGGCGGAGTCATCATGAATCTCATCCTGGCGTGGGTGATTATTAGCGGGTTATTAAGTTTCCAGGGAGAACCGCTGTTACCTACCACCACCGTCGGGTACGTAATGGAGAACGGCATTGCACAGCAGGCCGGGTTACAAGTGGGCGACCGCATCCTCAAAGTAAACGGTCAACCGGTGAGTACCTGGAACGAAATTGCCGAACTTTACGTGGCAAACCTGGGGAAGGAAATTGTTTTTACCGTCGAGCGCAACGGGGAAACGCTGGAGGTTCGCTTCGATAAGAATATCATTAAAGAAAAAAATTCCGAGCGCCTGGATTTTGGGCCGCTCATTCCTCCCCGGGTGGGAGAAGTCATTCCGGGAACCCCTGCCCAGGAAGTCGGGTTGCAACGGGGCGATTTAATTGTGCGGATTGAGGGACAACCGGTAAAGAGCTGGGAAGAAATGACCGAAATCGTTCGGAGAAATCCCGACAAACCGCTGCTTTTCGAAATACAACGGGGCGATAAACTGCTGAAGCTTACCATCACCCCCAAACCAACCGATGAAATTGACAAAGAAGGCAACAG
>JALWDQ010000666.1:0-3145 GCA_027039625.1 Calditrichia bacterium
CCCATTAGCGAGAAAACGTTCGAGCACTTGCTTCACCTTATTCGCTCGTATTTTCAGGGGAAGGATTTATTTGTGCAGGATGTTTTTGTGGGTGTAGAGGAGAAATATCGCAAGCCCATTCGTGTGGTCTCCGAGCTCAGCTGGGGAGCGCTCTTTGCGCACACGCTATTCATTCGTCCCCAGACGCCGGAAGAGATTGCTAACCACACGCCTCGTTTTACCGTACTCCACGCTCCCAATCTACATGCCATCCCGGAACTGGACGGCACCCGCTCGGATGTGTTTGTGGTCATTCATCTGGCGCGCGGACTCATCCTGGTGGGTGGCTCCGGATACGGCGGAGAAATTAAAAAATCCATTTTTACCGTGATGAATTACCTGCTACCGATGGAGGGCGTGTTTCCGATGCACTGCTCGGCTAATGTGGGCGCCGATGGCGATGTGGCACTGTTCTTCGGACTATCCGGAACCGGGAAAACCAGTCTATCTGCCGATCCCGATCGTCGGCTGATTGGAGACGACGAACATGGCTGGAGTGAGGACGGTGTTTTTAACTTCGAAGGCGGGTGTTACGCCAAGACCATTCGTCTTTCCCCGGTGAAAGAACCGCAAATCTACAACGCCATTAAATTTGGTTCCATAGCCGAAAATGTGATTTACGACGAAAAAACCCGCGCCATCGATTTCGATGCGGGAGACATTACCGAAAATACCCGTGCTACTTATCCCGTGGAGTATATCGATAATGTGCTCATTCCCGGAAAGGCTGGTCATCCCAAACACATTATGTTTCTTACTGCCGATGCCTACGGAGTACTGCCACCCATCTCCCGTTTAACACCGGAAATGGCCATGTACCATTTTATGAGTGGTTACACCTCCAAACTGGCCGGTACAGAAACCGGGATTGATGAACCGCAAGCTACTTTTAGCGCCTGTTTCGGTGAGCCGTTTATGCCGCTGCCCATTGTGAAATACGCCGAGATGTTAGGGGAAAAAATGCGGAAGCACAACACGGAAGTGTGGCTGGTCAACACCGGTTGGACCGGCGGACCGTACGGGGTTGGCAAACGGATGGACATTCGGTACACCCGGGCAATGATTAAAGCGGCGCTCACCGGAGAACTGGATAAATACGAATTTCGCCCGGATCCCATCTTTAAAGTGATGGTCCCCGTCCATTGCTGCGATGAGGTACCGGACGAAATACTGAATCCCCGCAACACCTGGGCGGACAAAGCAGCCTACGATCGCAAAGCCAAACAACTGGCACGGGAATTTGTGGAGAATTTCAAGCGGTTTAAAGATGTGCCGGAGGAAATTTTAGCCGCTGCCCCCAATGCGGAGTAAGGACGAGAGATTCTCTGCATGGGGTAAAGATCTTTAGCTCCGCTGACGCTGCGCTCAGAACAACAAACTGTAGCACGGCTCTCCTGAGCCGTTACGAGCGAAGCGAGTTCCGTAAAAACGAGATAGTAAGAACTATCATCTTTAAAGAAAAAGATTCTTCGCTCCGCTAACGCTCCGCTTAGAATGACAGGGATGGAGGATTGGCGTGTTCGTTATTCTGAACCCTTGCCGCAGGTAAGGGTGAAGAAGCTCAATAGTTGATATTTAACCACGAATTACACGAATTGGCACGAATTAAATAACAACATCACTGGTTCAGCAAAGAACCTGCTAAATCACTGGCTACATAGAATTTGTAATTTAATTCTTTGGAATTTGAGACTTATGATTTGGAATTTGTTGTTTGGAATTTGAGATTTTGTACCACGGTTCTCCCGAGCCGCTAAAATGAAGCACCTTCAGAAATTATAACCATTCCTCCAGGCGATAAGGAGATGGTACAAAAGCAAGGTCTCCCATCTTCAGCGTGAAAGATCCTTGAGCGCATCCTCCTCAATTAGACTTGTATAGAAGGATAAAATTAATTAAATTTATCCTTGTATAGAAGGGCATGATATGGATAAACGTATCATAAAAGAAATAATACGGGATTTTCACCTTAAAGAACTTCCACCACTTACCGAACGCTCTGGTGATTTTTCTGTGCCCCCAGGGAAAATCCGCAGTGTAATTGGCGTCAGGCGGAGTGGGAAAACGTTTTTGTTCTATCAGTTAATGAAAAATCTTTTAAAGAAAGGCATAAGTAAAGAGCAAATTCTGTATATCAATTTTGAAGATGAACGGTTGTTACCAATAAAAAAAGAAGATTTGTCCTTAATATACGAAGTGTACCTGGAATTATATCCGCACATTAAGCGGCAAAAAGTTTACCTGTTTTTAGATGAGATTCAAAATGTTCCAGGCTGGGAGAAATTTGTCCGACGATTGCACGAAAACGAAAATGTTGAGATCAGTGTCACAGGCTCTTCCTCCAGATTGTTAAGCAGAGAATTGGCCACGGCGCTACGTGGTAGAACTTTGAGTTTTGAAGTCTTCCCTTTTAGCTTTGCAGAAATGCTCAATTTTTATGGCATTTCTCCTGATATTTATTCCAGCGAAGGCAAGGCTTATCTGGTAAATAAATTTGAAGAGTATCTATACTGGGGTGGCTTCCCGGAAGTATTAAAAGTGGATCAAGATTTTAAAATCATGATTTTGCAGGATTATTTAAATTTGGTCCTTTACAAAGATTTGATTGAGAGATATCAAATTCGAAATCAGGCTTTGTTGAAATATTTGCTTAAATTTTTATTAAGTTATAATGCCAATCCCTTCAGTATTAACAAATTTTTTCTAGATGTCCGGTCGCAGGGATTTAAAGTATCGAAAGACAGTATTTTCAATTATCTTAATTACCTTGAAGATGCCTTCTGGATATCCCTTGTTCCCATTTACAGCGAATCAATTCGCAAGCAACAGGTCAATTATCGAAAAATTTATGTCCTGGACAACGGTTTGGTTTCAGCAAATAGAAGCACTCTCTATTTTAATAGTGGGCGATTACTGGAAAGTCTGGTATTCCAACAGTTACGCAGAAAATTTAGTTTAAATCAGATTTTTTACTATAAAACCAGTAAAAACAGTGAAGTTGATTTTTTAATTTTAAATGAGTACGAAGGCAAGGTGGCTTTAATTCAGGTGAGCGAAACAATAGCCGAACCGGCTACACAACAAAGAGAGTTAACCTCTTTGTACA
>JALWDQ010000667.1:0-3134 GCA_027039625.1 Calditrichia bacterium
AGATACTACACTGTTTCATCCGCCGTTAATTATTTTCGTTTCACCGGAACCAATCAAACAAATTAAATAGCCTAATTTTTCTGCTTTGAAAAACAATTCACAAAAAAAATTGCAGCATTAAAAATGGTTTGAAACATCATTCATCCGGGAAAAATCTCTATTTCAAAGGAACTTTTTCCGCTTCTTGAATAGCGGACTCTGGTGCATTCTCCATCGAAGTCTTCTTGAAAAATTTAACACTCCCAAAACCGCACCGGAAATGGGTTTGAAATTCCAGCGCTACTATTGGTGATCTCGAATCTCACATCTCACCAACACCACCCCATGGGGCGGTACTACCACCGAATAGACCTCTTCAAAAGTACCCAGATCCCGGTGCCGCCAGACATCCCGCAAAGCGACCTTCCCGGTGCATTCCAGTTTGCTCAGGGGAATGCGATAATGGACGGTTTTGCGGCTCAGATTAAACACCCCGAAAGCTTTTCGTCCGTTTACCATCGGCTTCACCCACACCTGGATGCTATCCTGACGAATTACCGGAACCGCCTGTCTGCCCATGGGGTCCTGATTAATCTCCAGCACCTCGTCATTGGTAATCAGGTTCAGGGTAAAAGCATCCAAGCGGGTAAGGTCGCATCCCAGCAGCAACGGTGCGGAGAGCAGCGCCCAGAGGCTGATGTGGGAATACTGTTCATCCGGTGTGAGATACGAGGGGTGGAGGTGTTCTCCCCAGCCTACCCAGCCAACAACCAGCATGTCGGGATCGTTCCAGTGTCCCGGACCGGCGTAAGGGGCATTCTCCACCTGCTGGAAACCAATTTGCACCACCCGCTCCCATTCGTCCCAGATATCGCCGGTAGTCCGCCACAGATTTCCGCCAACGCTCCTGCCCCATTCCCACACCTTTCCGTAGCCATATTCGCACAGAGAGTACACAATGTCGCGATTTTGTTTCCGCAACGCCCGGTACATCTTGCGGTAAGGGGGCATTAACTCTTGCGGATCGTGCACATCCTTCATCAGCTTTCGGTAACTGCAGAGGTCGTACTTCAGATAATCCACGCCCCAGCGGGCGAAGGTGCGGGCATCCTGTTCTTCGCGCCCATAGCTGGCGGTGTAACCACCGCAGGTAAGGGGACCGGGTGAGGAGTAAATACCAAATTTCAACCCCAGCGCGTGAATCTCTCGACCCAGTTTTTCCATATCGGGGAATTTTTCGTTGGTGAGAATCTCGCCCGTGGGGCTGCGTTTGGGTTGCGGGGAGTTCCCTTCCACCTCCCAGCCGTCGTCGATGTTAATGAAACTCCAGCCGTGTTCGGCTAATCCCGTTTCCACAAAGGCGCGAGCCGCTGTCAGAATCTTCTCCTGGCTCACACTCAATCCCCAGCAATTCCAGCTATTCCAGCCCATGGGCGGAGTAAGAGCAATGGTATCTCCAATCACCAGATCCACAATACAGGAATCCTTCCCAAAGGCATTTTCCACCGTTACCACAATGGGATAAGCTCCCGGTTCCTGTACTGTTCCGCGAATGATGCCCTGAGAATCCAGAGAAAGTCCCGGGGGTAAATCCCGCACGGTAAAGTGCAGGGGGCGTTTGCCGCTGGCGGGTATGCGAAACAGCAGCGGATGTCCCGGCCGCTGACCGTACACCCGGGGATAATTGATGCGCGGTTCCGGCGGCGAAGGTGGAGTCAGGATGTAGGGGAAACCTTCCTGTTTTTGCAAACGCCGGGTGCTTTGCTGGAAATGTACAGTGTAATGGAGGGTGGTGGACTGATGCGGTTTGGGGAATTGGACACGAAAACGTGCACTATCTCCACCGTTTAGCGTAAAGGGAAAGGTTTTCCGAACCACCGTCTTTTCCTGAATATTATCCCGTACCGTTACCAGCAATTCTCCCCGGGCAGTGTACTTCCGGGAGCGGTTCCGCAGTTGGATCTCCTTCTCCACAGAATTTCCTGCCTCCCGAAACACGGTTCTGTGTGTATTCAGGGAGACATACTCGGAAATATCGGCCATGGCAATATACAGGTCACCGGAATAGATGCCCCCGGCGACACCCCAGTCGTACACCCGTACGGCAATCACATTCTCTGCATCCCAATGGATGCGAGGATCGGACACAGCCAGCGCATAGCGGCGGGGCTTGTCCCACAATGTGTAGGTTAACCGGCTAAAGGCATCGGTTGGGGTGGTTCCCGGAGGAACGGGGCGCAGATTTTCCCCAATCAATTCCCCATTCAGAAACACCTGGTCGAAATCATCGATGCATCCCATGTGAAAGACCAGACTATCCCGAAGCGCAGCCTCTTCTCGCAACCGGGAAGGAATTCTGACCCGAATACGGTACCAGGCAAATCCCTGATATTTGGGATATCCCTGTTTATTCCAGGTAGCATCCACCCGAATGGGCATCCAGCGGGAATCGTCGTAATCGGGTTGCGCATAAACGAGGCTGTCGCCGGTGGTGAATTTCCAGCCGCTTGTCAGAGGGATTGTTCCACTGCGGGGTGCCTTTTTACCACAGGCGCTTCCCAGCAGGAGCAGTGCCATTGCTCCCGTAAAAAAGAGCCGCAGTAAAGCCACCCATTTCTTCAATTTATTCATGATATTCTCCAAACACCTCGCGTAAGGTATCGGATATTTCGCCCACCGTGGCGTACTGCTCCACCGCCTCGATGATGTAGGGCATCAGATTTTCGGAGGTGTGGGCGGCTTCTTTCAGGCGATGGAGGGCGCGTTGCACCGCAGCATTATCCCGACGCTGGCGAAGCTCCTTGACCCGTTGCACCTGGCGTGCGGCAGCCGCCTCATCCACCCGCAAAATTTTCTCGGGAGGTTCCTCCTCAATGGTAAAACGATTCACTCCCACAATCACCTGCTCCCCACTCTCCACCTTTTTCTGATACTCGTAAGCACTGCGAGCAATTTCGTTCTGGAAGAAGTGATTTTTCACCGCTTCTACAGCGCCTCCCATTTCATCAATTTTCTGAATGTACTCGCTGGCGCGCTCTTCGATCTCGTCTGTTAGTTTCTCTACAAAATAGGAGCCTGCCAGGGGATCCACCGTATCGGCGACGCCGCTTTCGTAGGCAATAATTTGCTGGGTGCGGAGGGCGATGCGCGCCGAT
>JALWDQ010000668.1:0-3133 GCA_027039625.1 Calditrichia bacterium
GGGGGTGATAACTGGATTAATTTTAACGAGGAGGAGGTAGCAGGTTTTGTTTTAAGTTTCTGAAGGTCTAATTTAACAATTGGAGGATTGCTATGAAACGAGTGGTACAGTGGGGATTAGCTCTGGTATTTTTATTTTCTGTTTTGAATTTAGCTCTGGCTAATGATGAGGCTCAGATTAAGGAGCTTATTAAAGCCTATCAAAATGGAGTGCTAATTACCAAAGCACAATATCAATTAATTAAACCCTTCCTAAAAAAGCCCAGCATTCCAATTATTCGAAATTCTTACCCATCCAGTAAAGGAGCTTTAAATGAAGATTTTGAAAGCGGGGTATGGCCTCCTGATGGATGGTCATTAGACAATGACGGGAATGGCGATGATTGGGACTTAAGCAATCAAGAAAATGACCATACATCCGGTTCAGGATATTACGCCAGGTACAATTGTTATTATATTAGTAGCGGGAATGAAGGCTATTTAATTACCCCTCAACTTTCTGTAACATCTACTTCTCATACATTATCTTTCTGGGTAAATTATTATTTTGTATCCGGTTCATGGGGAAATACTGCAGAATTATATGTTGATGTCTCAAATGATGATGGCACATCCTGGGTTAGTGGAACAACCAATTATATTAGCGGACAATCAGGTGCGGGGTGGTTTCAGGTAACTATTGATCTATCTAATTATGAAGGAAATAACTTTGTAGGAGATGTAGTTAAAGTTCGTTTCCGCGCAGTTTCCGACTATGGCTCATATAATATTGGTATAGATGATGTCACTGGTCCGGATATTTATGTGCCTGCCGGTTTACCGGGAGAACCTACTAATCCCAATCCTGCTAATGGTGCAACCAATATCGCAACAACAACAGGTATCTCCTGGACCAATGGGGCCAATACAGACTCAACGATTGTTTTATTCGGCACATCTACTCCTCCAATAGATACTGTTTATGACGGAACTGCGGTGAGTTCCCTCACAAACGCGCAAATTGGTGGCCCGTTAAGTGGAGGAACAACTTACTATTGGAGAGTATTAGCCAAGAATAGTTCTGGCCAAACAAATGGTCCTATCTGGTCATTTATGACTGCTTCTCCAGCTCATAGTTTCCCCCTTACTGAAGATTTTGAAAGCGGATTTGATAAATTTGATAATGCTGGTGGAAATTCTGTAGATTGGACCTTAAATACTACTCTTTATCATGGTGGAACCCAATCTGCACACAACGCTTATGGTTCCAGCAATACCAATATTCTTCATGAAACAGGAGTTTTGGATTTATCCAGCACCACAAATCCCCGACTTTACTTTTGGCAGATTGCTAAAACTGAAGGTGGATATGATAAATGTTATGTAGAAATTTCTACGGACGGTGGGGCTAATTATACTCCCTTACCCGCTTCAACCTATCTGGGAAATGCTTCGGATTATGCAACAAACGGATATTTCCATGAAGATTCTTACACCGAATGGGGAACCACCAATGTGACACCGGATAATTCCTGGTGGAAACAGGAAATATTTGATTTAAGTAACTATAAAACAACCAATGTCCGCTTTCGCTTCAGATTAACTTCAGATGGATCAGTACAACGATATGGCTGGTTGCTAGATGATATAGAGATAAAAGAGGCACCAACCAATCCTATAATAGGAGTTACTCCAGATACATTAGATTTTGGATATGTTCCGGTGAATGATAGTAAAACAGGCCTTGTATCTATTTCCAATACAGGTGGTTCTAATCTAAATATTACTGGTGTAAGCGTAAATGCTCCTTTTAGCTCTACCTATTCCGGTACCATTGCTCCTGGTGTTACAGATACGGCTTACTTTACATTCAATCCTACCTCTGCGGGTAGTTTCACCGAAACAGCGACATTTAATATCAGCGGGGCCTATAACGGTGATAACACCCTTGTGTTAACCGGAACAGGATATAATCCTTATTCAACATTAAACGAGAATTTTGATGCGTCCAGCAGTTTACCAAACGGATGGACAACCATAGTTTATTCCACGAGTTCTTGGGCTTATGCTGGCATATCATCATCATACGCTCATTCTTCTCCCAATTCCTTGAAGCTATATAATTCCAGCGATGATCAAGCCTATATTATGGCCGTTACCCCCAAATTGTCAGTAGCCGCGAACGGGAGTCGATTAAAATTCTGGGCACGATCTAGTTCCGGAACCCAGACTCTTTATGTAGGTACTATGAGCGACCCAGCCGATACAAATACTTTTGTTCCTACTGATACATTTACAGTAACAAGCACATTTACTCAATACACTGCTGAATTTTCTGGTAGTAAAAGAGATATTTATATTGGTTTCAAGCATGGTTTAGACGATACTTACGATTCATACTACATCGATGACATTACCTGGGAAGAAATTCCGACAACCCCTGTATTTAGTATCAGCCCAGAGAGTGCAGATTTTGGTACTGTAAATATTTCGGACACTTCTGCGGCGCAAACATTTACCATTACTAATACTGGTGCTGGAACTTTAACCATTACATCTGTGTCCATAACTGGTACCAATGCCGACCAATTCCTTATGGCCGATACTAACGCATATCCTGTGGATCTGGGCACAAATCAAAGCATGGGTTTCGATATATATTTTGCTCCTACTTCTACCGGAAATAAGTCAGCCTATCTTACAGTAGTGGATAATTTAACGAGAACCACTCGCAATTATCCTTTAACCGGAACAGGTTATGATCCGAATTACGGTGGCGGTGGGAATAATAACGGTGGCTACTATTTTGCTAATTCTCTAGCCACCAATGCACCTTCTCATCCAACCTTTAACTGGGTGGATATTTCCAGTACAGGAACGGACATTATTGGGGATTTAACTGATGATAGTTTTGCAGGACCGTTTAATATAGGGTTTACATTTAATTTCTTTGGAAATGATTACACCCAGTTGTATATCTCTTCGAACGGTTGGATTTCGTTCGACGAACCGGGTTCTTCGGTTCCTTCCAACACTAATATTCCCAATGCGAATTTGCCAAATAATATTATTGCATTATTCTGGGATGATCTTAATCCTGCCTCCTCCAGTGTCACAGATAAACATCTTTATATTGGAAATGCACCCAATGGTGA
>JALWDQ010000669.1:0-9895 GCA_027039625.1 Calditrichia bacterium
GGTATCGATGCCGACCCGCGCCACCATCGCCGGCTTTCAGTGCTCTCGGTCGAGCCGTATGGGATGAAACAGCCTGGGGGTGGCGACGGAGCGGGTGCAGGAGTTGACTTTCAGTGCTCTCGGTCGAGCCGTATGGGATGAAACAGGGGCGATGAGAATGGTTGTGGCGTTTGGGGTGACTTTCAGTGCTCTCGGTCGAGCCGTATGGGATGAAACAGAAATCGCCAAAGCGGATGCTGATGTTGACCACACCTTTCAGTGCTCTCGGTCGAGCCGTATGGGATGAAACCGCCGACGGGATTTCGTAAGTGGAGCTCCCCGGCGCTTTCAGTGCTCTCGGTCGAGCCGTATGGGATGAAACGCTGAGCCGGGTGAGCGCGTCGATGCGGCGGACGGCTTTCAGTGCTCTCGGTCGAGCCGTATGGGATGAAACCCAGGGACGGCGAGCTGTATCGGTGTGATTTCGTCGACTTTCAGTGCTCTCGGTCGAGCCGTATGGGATGAAACCAATTGACAGCGAACATGGCGTTCTGGACAATGGTTTGCTTTCAGTGCTCTCGGTCGAGCCGTATGGGATGAAACAAGAACCATGCCGCGAATTGTATGATAAAATAGAAACTTTCAGTGCTCTCGGTCGAGCCGTATGGGATGAAACGCGGTTGATTTCGCCCTGACATACCAATTCATGCGCACTTTCAGTGCTCTCGGTCGAGCCGTATGGGATGAAACGTTCCTGGATTTTCGCGTTACTTGATTGCGAAGGATATTTCAGTGCTCTCGGTCGAGCCGTATGGGATGAAACTAATTTTCATGTCTGCCACTCCTTATAAATTAAAAGAATTTCAGTGCTCTCGGTCGAGCCGTATGGGATGAAACTTCCGCGGCAACGCGTACGCGGCCGCGGGTGCGGATTTCAGTGCTCTCGGTCGAGCCGTATGGGATGAAACACGTGAGTTGCGGTTGTTGGCAGATGATGGAGTTGATTTCAGTGCTCTCGGTCGAGCCGTATGGGATGAAACTGCAATTTGTTCCAAGCATCAAAAGCTTTTGTAATCATTTCAGTGCTCTCGGTCGAGCCGTATGGGATGAAACAGCAGTCCTCCAAGACAAGCGTTTTTGCGTGGTAGATTTCAGTGCTCTCGGTCGAGCCGTATGGGATGAAACCCTGAGCGAGCTTGGGAGACGCAGAAGAGTTTAGGTTATTTCAGTGCTCTCGGTCGAGCCGTATGGGATGAAACTATCATATCGTGCCCTATGCATCCACGATGCAACGGATTTCAGTGCTCTCGGTCGAGCCGTATGGGATGAAACTTGAGGTTCCGGAGTGGGGCGGCGCGGTTTACGTGCATTTCAGTGCTCTCGGTCGAGCCGTATGGGATGAAACTGATAAAGATAAAGATGATAATACATAGAGTAATAAATTTCAGTGCTCTCGGTCGAGCCGTATGGGATGAAACATATTATCCCTGATCGTCGTGAATGGCAGAACGATATATTTCAGTGCTCTCGGTCGAGCCGTATGGGATGAAACATTCTCCTGCGGAGCACTGCCCGGCCGGGGGGGGAGATTTCAGTGCTCTCGGTCGAGCCGTATGGGATGAAACCATGCCCAGGTTTTTGGATGTGGTCCGCCGCTGGTATTTCAGTGCTCTCGGTCGAGCCGTATGGGATGAAACAAATTCAACGGCCCTTATCAATCTTGTAAAGATTTTATTTCAGTGCTCTCGGTCGAGCCGTATGGGATGAAACGAACTAACCTTCGAAATTAAAGGTTAAACATCACCGGATTTCAGTGCTCTCGGTCGAGCCGTATGGGATGAAACCATAATTCATTCCCGGAGAACCGATATGCCAGTCTCATTTCAGTGCTCTCGGTCGAGCCGTATGGGATGAAACCCAGTACGTGGTCAAGCTCCCCCACTCCTGCGGGGATTTCAGTGCTCTCGGTCGAGCCGTATGGGATGAAACGCAGAGGCCGTTCCCAGGGGCCGGGCCGCCAAACCGATTTCAGTGCTCTCGGTCGAGCCGTATGGGATGAAACCGTGCTTGCGTCCTCTATCACGCCAGCACGGGGGCTAGATTTCAGTGCTCTCGGTCGAGCCGTATGGGATGAAACCCCAAAGATGCCTTCTACCAAATAAATTTTACCCATATTTCAGTGCTCTCGGTCGAGCCGTATGGGATGAAACCAAGACGCCCAGCGGAAGCATCACAGTGGCGGCTCCATTTCAGTGCTCTCGGTCGAGCCGTATGGGATGAAACTAAGCTCTTGTGTGAGTAAGTAATCATCGTGATAATATTTCAGTGCTCTCGGTCGAGCCGTATGGGATGAAACATTTTGCCGGGTTGGCGACCGGCGGCGTGACCCTGTGGGATTTCAGTGCTCTCGGTCGAGCCGTATGGGATGAAACTCTGAAAGCATCGCTCGGTATCGCGTCTCCTTCTCGCGATTTCAGTGCTCTCGGTCGAGCCGTATGGGATGAAACTAAGGCGCTCGACAAACTGGCACAACAGCTCGGTTATTTCAGTGCTCTCGGTCGAGCCGTATGGGATGAAACGGCTTTGGTTTACGGTGGCGCTTATTCGTCACCGTGGGATTTCAGTGCTCTCGGTCGAGCCGTATGGGATGAAACACGGTGAGCCAATGTTCAATCAGCGAATGGATGAATATTTCAGTGCTCTCGGTCGAGCCGTATGGGATGAAACCCTTTGCCGCCTGGATGAACGAACACGCCATCCAGATTTCAGTGCTCTCGGTCGAGCCGTATGGGATGAAACATTGCCATCGGGGATGATGCGCTACGAAGCGCCAAAATTTCAGTGCTCTCGGTCGAGCCGTATGGGATGAAACAACTCGCGGGAGCCGTCTATGTACCCGAGTTAAAAATTTCAGTGCTCTCGGTCGAGCCGTATGGGATGAAACCCGCCATTCTTCAACTTAAGCGCGAGCTTATCGATTATTTCAGTGCTCTCGGTCGAGCCGTATGGGATGAAACTTGTACGTACATTGTCAAGTGTTTTTTTGCGTTTTTGATTTCAGTGCTCTCGGTCGAGCCGTATGGGATGAAACTCCTGAGCGGTGTTTTGCTCGGTGGCGTATCCGGCCATTTCAGTGCTCTCGGTCGAGCCGTATGGGATGAAACGATTTTGTGCTTATGCTCTGCGAATGCCTGACCGGATTTCAGTGCTCTCGGTCGAGCCGTATGGGATGAAACCAACGGTGGACGGATATATTGCCACCGCAGATTGCTATTTCAGTGCTCTCGGTCGAGCCGTATGGGATGAAACGGAGATGCTCAATAAGCGATGCTGCGAATGGATCGGTATTTCAGTGCTCTCGGTCGAGCCGTATGGGATGAAACGACGCGTCCACGACGTGGCCGTGGTACGCGCGCAGATTTCAGTGCTCTCGGTCGAGCCGTATGGGATGAAACAAAATCCCCTTCCCCCGCCATCTGGTGGCGGTGGAGATTTCAGTGCTCTCGGTCGAGCCGTATGGGATGAAACTTGGGAGCTGAACCCGAAACGCCTGAGCGAGAAGCAATTTCAGTGCTCTCGGTCGAGCCGTATGGGATGAAACTACCGCGGTGCCATCGACAATGTTATCTGGCTCGAATTTCAGTGCTCTCGGTCGAGCCGTATGGGATGAAACAAACTACGCGCAGCCTGCATCTGGTACGATGCAATTGTCAATTTCAGTGCTCTCGGTCGAGCCGTATGGGATGAAACAAACGGCGAAGCAGCGATGGCACTTGACATATCAAGAATTTCAGTGCTCTCGGTCGAGCCGTATGGGATGAAACGCCCTTTTGGATCAGCGGGTCATCCGCCGATCCAACATTTCAGTGCTCTCGGTCGAGCCGTATGGGATGAAACAGCGGAGTTCGAGCCCGAGATCGAGGCGATGGATGATTTCAGTGCTCTCGGTCGAGCCGTATGGGATGAAACCCAGAAGTCTCACGGCCAGGTTTCGCAGCGAGTCCATTTCAGTGCTCTCGGTCGAGCCGTATGGGATGAAACCCGCCCCCGCCACGTAACCAGGACAGGGACGTCATGATTTCAGTGCTCTCGGTCGAGCCGTATGGGATGAAACAGTTTGACCTGCTCGGCCAAATCATATGGTGGTTTATTTCAGTGCTCTCGGTCGAGCCGTATGGGATGAAACCGCACCCTACTTCCCTGAAGGGTGCTACACAACAGGCATTTCAGTGCTCTCGGTCGAGCCGTATGGGATGAAACAGCCTATCCCGTCTCGGCGCGTCTATCGCTCAAACATTTCAGTGCTCTCGGTCGAGCCGTATGGGATGAAACCTGGCCGTAGACCAATTGTCCCCGCAGCCGGTGGAAATTTCAGTGCTCTCGGTCGAGCCGTATGGGATGAAACTAGATAAGCTTGCGGATTATTTTTCGCAGAAAACTCCTATTTCAGTGCTCTCGGTCGAGCCGTATGGGATGAAACATTCTAGTGGATTTGTATTTGATTTAGATGAGTTAGAATTTCAGTGCTCTCGGTCGAGCCGTATGGGATGAAACCTCCTGTCTCGGCCCGCCCCCGGGCCGAGCTTCCCCCATTTCAGTGCTCTCGGTCGAGCCGTATGGGATGAAACGCGGTAATTGCGCGTGTGCTTATTTTTTTATTATGGATTTCAGTGCTCTCGGTCGAGCCGTATGGGATGAAACAGCCACCGGATGACAAATTAGCCGCGCTGGAAGCCCATTTCAGTGCTCTCGGTCGAGCCGTATGGGATGAAACTTCCATCATCCATCATCTCCTTATTCTGCTTCAAATTTCAGTGCTCTCGGTCGAGCCGTATGGGATGAAACCATATGTCAGCGTTTGGCCGTGTGAATGTGAAATCCTATTTCAGTGCTCTCGGTCGAGCCGTATGGGATGAAACTCCGTCCCGAGACAAACCCACTGGTGATGAACGTTTTATTTCAGTGCTCTCGGTCGAGCCGTATGGGATGAAACCATGGAGACAATGGGATGAACGCCAATGCAATGTGAGATTTCAGTGCTCTCGGTCGAGCCGTATGGGATGAAACGCCTGCGTTTCTCTTCAGTCTCTTCCAGTTCTCGTATTTCAGTGCTCTCGGTCGAGCCGTATGGGATGAAACTCTGAAAATGGCCGTACTTCTTTAACCGTTGGTTTATTTCAGTGCTCTCGGTCGAGCCGTATGGGATGAAACATGTTCTTCCATCGGCCAGGCTTTTGGCTATGGCCATTTCAGTGCTCTCGGTCGAGCCGTATGGGATGAAACATTTTTACAATCCGAACGATGGGTATACTGGACCCGTATTTCAGTGCTCTCGGTCGAGCCGTATGGGATGAAACCATTCGTCGTGAACATGCCACCGGAGCGCTGTCGATATTTCAGTGCTCTCGGTCGAGCCGTATGGGATGAAACATGGAGCAAGCGGATATCTTGCAACTCGTGAATCCAATTTCAGTGCTCTCGGTCGAGCCGTATGGGATGAAACTTATTGGCCCCAGACATGACGCCAGAAAGATATGTGCATTTCAGTGCTCTCGGTCGAGCCGTATGGGATGAAACGTGGCTGGCGGTATATCCGTCCACCGTGAGCATCTGATTTCAGTGCTCTCGGTCGAGCCGTATGGGATGAAACCCAATCCACTATGGGTTGCCAGATATCCATGGATGGATTTCAGTGCTCTCGGTCGAGCCGTATGGGATGAAACCTCGGAAACGTTCCTGAAAGCGGTGCGGGATGTGTTATTTCAGTGCTCTCGGTCGAGCCGTATGGGATGAAACCAACCTGGGCCACGCACTGCCATCCAGCGCGCTCCATTTCAGTGCTCTCGGTCGAGCCGTATGGGATGAAACAGAAGGTCAACGTACCTATCATACTTTTCAGGATACAATTTCAGTGCTCTCGGTCGAGCCGTATGGGATGAAACTTCTTAGCGGACAGCGCCTTAGCGTCAATTTTCTAAATTTCAGTGCTCTCGGTCGAGCCGTATGGGATGAAACTCGAGGGTTCCGGCCCGCTCGTGCAGGATGCGGGCATTTCAGTGCTCTCGGTCGAGCCGTATGGGATGAAACGAGTGCTCGGGAGCAGAACGTCATTTGAGATAGCGAATTTCAGTGCTCTCGGTCGAGCCGTATGGGATGAAACGGGATGAGGTCCGCGATATCGCTGGGAAAGCCACCGATTTCAGTGCTCTCGGTCGAGCCGTATGGGATGAAACGTGAGCGCCGCATCTGCATCCGCCGCATCCCGCACCATTTCAGTGCTCTCGGTCGAGCCGTATGGGATGAAACGCGTGAACCCGACAGAGAGCACCGTCCCCTGGGCCAATTTCAGTGCTCTCGGTCGAGCCGTATGGGATGAAACAATGCGGCGCTGTTCATCTGGCGGCAGAGCGAGCAATTTCAGTGCTCTCGGTCGAGCCGTATGGGATGAAACTATGTGAAATGCCCGTTGCGTTTTTCGTGGCAGGATTATTTCAGTGCTCTCGGTCGAGCCGTATGGGATGAAACCCCAGAGTTCGAGGATGCCCTGTGCGGCTGCGTTGCATTTCAGTGCTCTCGGTCGAGCCGTATGGGATGAAACAGTTGGAGCCTGAGGATATTGGATTTTGTGCACGATAATTTCAGTGCTCTCGGTCGAGCCGTATGGGATGAAACCCGATGTCACCCGCGCGGCCATCATGCTGGACCTGCATTTCAGTGCTCTCGGTCGAGCCGTATGGGATGAAACAAATGCTGCCATTACAGCCTCCATAAGAATTTTCGCATTTCAGTGCTCTCGGTCGAGCCGTATGGGATGAAACCGTAGGAGGATTTATGGCTGGAACCCAACGAACCAATTTCAGTGCTCTCGGTCGAGCCGTATGGGATGAAACAACGGGAAGGGTGGTTACTCTCACGGCAATTGAATATTTCAGTGCTCTCGGTCGAGCCGTATGGGATGAAACCAGGAATTTCTGGAACGCTATTCCGGCGTTGAGCATATTTCAGTGCTCTCGGTCGAGCCGTATGGGATGAAACGCGCTGTGGGCGCTGGGCATGGCGGTGGCGAAGGTGTATTTCAGTGCTCTCGGTCGAGCCGTATGGGATGAAACCAAGCGCGTTACCAGGCGCGTTACCAGGCGTTACCATTTCAGTGCTCTCGGTCGAGCCGTATGGGATGAAACGCAAGAGGATCGGCGCCCCAGCGCCCTGCAAACGCCATTTCAGTGCTCTCGGTCGAGCCGTATGGGATGAAACGCGTCGAACGTCGGCCGCAGATACTCCCGCACAAACCATTTCAGTGCTCTCGGTCGAGCCGTATGGGATGAAACTTGCTGTATCCGAGCCACCCATCCCCACGGTCATACATTTCAGTGCTCTCGGTCGAGCCGTATGGGATGAAACGCGTTTCCGTCGATATCGACTCATGATGCCTCCTCGAATTTCAGTGCTCTCGGTCGAGCCGTATGGGATGAAACAGCAGATCGTCAAACCCCCAAACACCATACGACGCGATTTCAGTGCTCTCGGTCGAGCCGTATGGGATGAAACCAATTAACGACGTATGAGCGCTGGATGCTGGATGATATTTCAGTGCTCTCGGTCGAGCCGTATGGGATGAAACCCGCGCCAGCGCCTCCAGCCCATCCTCATCATCCGCATTTCAGTGCTCTCGGTCGAGCCGTATGGGATGAAACCCATGATTGCCTGTGTCGGCTCGAACCGGATGGCCGCATTTCAGTGCTCTCGGTCGAGCCGTATGGGATGAAACTAAAGGTCCATGGTATTTGTTGGAGGATGATCCATTGTTATTTCAGTGCTCTCGGTCGAGCCGTATGGGATGAAACGTGACGCGTTCGACCAAATCGCGTCTGCTACGGTTCGATTTCAGTGCTCTCGGTCGAGCCGTATGGGATGAAACGGTTGATGCAGGTGCGGACGATATCGCAGCCACATGGATTTCAGTGCTCTCGGTCGAGCCGTATGGGATGAAACTCTCTGTCCGCACCGTCCGCCGCGACCTGCAGGCCGATTTCAGTGCTCTCGGTCGAGCCGTATGGGATGAAACGGTTTGACAGCCTGCGAGCAGCCGCGGCCGCGAGGATTTCAGTGCTCTCGGTCGAGCCGTAAGGGATGAAACAGCTCGTAGGTCTGCTCTCGACTCGCCGAATGGCTCCAATTTCAGTGCTCTCGGTCGAGCCGTATGGGATGAAACAATTCTTATCACGTCGAGGCGCTTTAATTCCCTTCATTATTTCAGTGCTCTCGGTCGAGCCGTATGGGATGAAACGAGCGGGCGCCGGACCTGGAGGGGTTTTTCGAGCTGCATTTCAGTGCTCTCGGTCGAGCCGTATGGGATGAAACTGTACATGAGCGAATATGCGCCGAACACCTTCACAACATTTCAGTGCTCTCGGTCGAGCCGTATGGGATGAAACATGATCGAATACCGGAGTGGGATCAGTATGCCGGAATTTCAGTGCTCTCGGTCGAGCCGTATGGGATGAAACTTTGTGCGCCAGGAACTGCCCCCCACCGCGATGTGGATTTCAGTGCTCTCGGTCGAGCCGTATGGGATGAAACTCATCCTCCACCCCGCCCGCTGCGGAGGGAACCGAATTTCAGTGCTCTCGGTCGAGCCGTATGGGATGAAACCCCCGAGATTTCCATAGAGTATCACCATTATGCCTCAATTTCAGTGCTCTCGGTCGAGCCGTATGGGATGAAACCGCGCCGCCAGACTCATGCTGCACCTCCCAGCGGGGATTTCAGTGCTCTCGGTCGAGCCGTATGGGATGAAACAGTATGTGGATGGTGTGCTGGCTGGTCGGTTTGTGGTGATTTCAGTGCTCTCGGTCGAGCCGTATGGGATGAAACCGTGCGTCTTTTGTCCTTTCCAACGTCCTACAGAGTATTTCAGTGCTCTCGGTCGAGCCGTATGGGATGAAACCTATGCCACCTAGCGATGTACCCATTATCGCGCGATATTTCAGTGCTCTCGGTCGAGCCGTATGGGATGAAACACCCTCACGCCGCGTCGCTCCAGCCAGGGCGTCCAGATTTCAGTGCTCTCGGTCGAGCCGTATGGGATGAAACAATATCTCTACGCTCCGCCAGCAGCGACGCCGCCAGTGATTTCAGTGCTCTCGGTCGAGCCGTATGGGATGAAACATGTGCGGGCGTGCATCGCGGTGATCGCGGCGTTGAATTTCAGTGCTCTCGGTCGAGCCGTATGGGATGAAACACGATTACACGCAGAAGGTTTTGAGCGGGGTGTTGGATTTCAGTGCTCTCGGTCGAGCCGTATGGGATGAAACGTTATGGCTTCCAGATGACGACGTAGTTGTCGGCATATTTCAGTGCTCTCGGTCGAGCCGTATGGGATGAAACTTTTCCGAATTTTCGAGAGTTCGCGCGCTATCACATATTTCAGTGCTCTCGGTCGAGCCGTATGGGATGAAACCTCGGCCCCGGTCGGCGAGCCCGTTTTCGCTGTAATTTCAGTGCTCTCGGTCGAGCCGTATGGGATGAAACCGTCCAGTATCAGGAGGGGCGCTGGATGTATAAGCAATTTCAGTGCTCTCGGTCGAGCCGTATGGGATGAAACCCCAGGAGCGCGTCCAACCCTGTGGCAAGGTTGCCGATTTCAGTGCTCTCGGTCGAGCCGTATGGGATGAAACGCCGTAAGCGCGGCCAGCGACGTTGAGGAGATGATATTTCAGTGCTCTCGGTCGAGCCGTATGGGATGAAACCTGGGCGAGGCGATCCAGCCCGTGGCCGAGCTCATATTTCAGTGCTCTCGGTCGAGCCGTATGGGATGAAACTGCGGCGGCGATTGGCGGGATTATTCAAACGGGCCATTTCAGTGCTCTCGGTCGAGCCGTATGGGATGAAACTGACCGAATGACGGCGGAGATCA
>JALWDQ010000670.1:0-9889 GCA_027039625.1 Calditrichia bacterium
GGATATAGGGGATATAGGGGATATAAGGGAAATAAGGGAAATAAGGTAAAAAAAGGGGTGCGGACACGAGGTATTTGCGCAGTATTCTGCCAGTGCCGGGCATCCTACCCGTGCATTCATCCGCAGGATTCTTTGGACGGAACCCGTCTTGGGCAACTTCCTGCCTGTGGATAGCATCCTGCCCGTGCCAGAAATCCCATCCGGAACGAACTCTGCAAGTAACCGGGAGCGAACAGACTCCTCTGAACAAGGTGCTGCGTATGGGCAGAATGCTTTGCAGAAAGCAACGTTTTTACACAACCTCTTCGAAATCGAGAGTGTGTAAAGAAAGATCCCACAAATAGGGTGTTAAACCCAAAACCGTCTGAAATACGAACCCCGGATTGGAACGATTTAACCACTCTAATTGAATGATTTTTCTGTTTTTCATTTGGCCCATCGCAACCACACAAAATGTTATTTCTTTGTACCTAATTGAGAATGAATCGCATCATATTTTATGTTATCAAATTGAATTCGTATTGGACTTTGGGAAAAAGGTTGTTTAATACAGAAAATTAAAGGAGAATTTCTATGCGAGTAGCAGTTATTGCTTCCAGTAAAGAGAATCTTTCCTCCCATTTTGGAGAAGCACCTTTGTTTTTAATTTATGAAATCGAAGGAAATAACGCCCGGTTTGTAGAAATGCGAAATAATCCTGTGAAGGATGAACCTGGATATCATCACCATGGCGAAGCGCATACGGAGGGATTTGGAAGAGGAATGGGACATGGTCGTGGAATGGGAATGGGTCGAGGTATGGGCCGTGGAATGGGAATGGGACGCGGCATGGGTGGTGGCCGCGGAAAATGGTTTGTTCTGGCCGATCTGTTAAACGACTGCCAGGTGATTATCGGTCGGGGAATGGGACCGGCCGCTTACGAAAATTTTCAGAACATTGGGAAACAGGTGATTCTAACCAAAGAAATCAAAGTGGAGGAGGCTCTCAAAAAATTCATGGCTGGGGAGCTAACCCATGATCCCAGACGGGTGAAATACGATTAATCTCGAAAAACGTCTATTCCAGAAATGGAATGGAAAAAAATTAAGAAGTAATTGTATTTAATTGTCAAGGTACCACAGTCGATTATTCACCAAAAATATGGGATATTTTTCCTGACATATCCCAAAAACTGTGCCGGAGAATTTTGACTGCTGCCCTACTTGAGATTAACCCTCGTTCGGTTTACTGGGGGAGGCCAGGACGCGAATTCCGGTTTCCCCTTCACTCCGGGCAATGATAACCGATCCACAACTATCGCTCCATACATTCACCGAAGTGCGCATCATATCCAGGATGCGATCCACCGCCAGGATGAGTCCCACACCTTCCAGCGGCAAACCCACCGCTCGTAAAATGATGGTAATCATCACCAATCCCGCCATGGGAATACCCGCCGCACCGATACTGGCCAGCAAGGCAGTAATCACCACAATAAATTGTTGAAAAAAGGAAAGATGGATGCCATACACCTGAGCAATGAACATGGCTGCCACACATTCGTACAAAGCAGTTCCATCCATATTGATTGTAGCGCCCAATGGTAAGACGAAACTGGAAATTTTGTTTGACACACCGGCATTTTCTTCCACACTCTGAATGGTAAGCGGTAGGGTTGCCGAAGAAGAGGCGGTAGAGAACGCTGTCATTAATGCGGCAGACATGGCCTGAAAATGCTTCCAGGGGTGAATTCCTCCAATAAAATAAAGCAATAAAGGCAAAGTAATGGTAGCATGGATGACCAGGGCGGAAATAACGGTTAGCATGTATCCGGCCATGGGAGCAAACACATCGTATCCCGTCTGGGCTACGATTTTTGCCATGAGGGCAAAAACACCCACCGGAGTAAAGGCTATGATGAATTGCGTCATCCGCATCATCACTTCAAAGACGCCTTCGAAAAATGTCTTTAACTGGTTGCGATACGGTTCGGGTGCCCGCGTAATGAAAAAGCCAAATAGCAGGGAGAAAAAAATGGTGGGTAACATCTCTCCCCGAACCATGGAAGCCAGAGGATTGGTAGGAATAATTCCCAGCAGCGTATCTCCAATTTTTTCCACATTCCCGGCCAGACCGTGCGGGACTTCCTGTAAACCCAGTTCTGCCCCTACCCCAGGCTGAATCAGGTTTACCAGAAGTAACCCTGTTAAAATGGCAAATAAACTGGTGGTAATGTAGTAGGTTAAAGTTTTTACGCTTAAACGTCCAAAACTTTCGGTGTTCCCGATGCTGGTCACTCCGGAAATAATGGAAGAAACGATAAGCGGTACAATAATCATGCGTAGCCCGCGCAGGAAAATAGTGCCCAGCACCGAGAGCTTGTGAATCACAAAGTGATCAAATCCCGCTGCCCGGGAAAGAAATCCCACCACAATTCCCAACACCAACCCAATTAAAATTTGCCAGTGCAGTTTTAATTTAAGAATCGCCATGCCTTCTCCACCATAAATTCACTGTCAAATAATAATAGTAAAATCCGGAAATCTGAAAAAGAAAAATTTTCTTTCATCTCACCATGAGAATGGCTTCATGAATTTTTCCATATTTGACCGGCACAGGTGGTTTTTTCCACTAGCGAAAATCTTGAATCTTAGAGTGAATCGAATCCGGTTTTCATACTGGAATAAATTTTTTAGGATTGATTCCGGACTATTTTACCCGGAAATTAAAAAAATAATTTTTGGGATGAATCATGAACATACGGATTCGATTTTGGGGATTGTTGGTGTTGTGGGGGATTTTCTCCGGGAGCCTTCTATCGCAGAATACTCCTGCTGTGTTGAAGAATGCTACTAATCATGCTGCGATTCGTAACCAGACCATATTTCCCGGTTTATACGGGCAGCAATTGATTGATAGTCTGGTAGCCCATTACAAGCCCGCGACGGTTCTCTCGTACGATGATGCCCGGGATACCTTGTTTGGGGTCATCTACAATGTTAACAACAGTGTGCGGGCAGTGTACACCGGATACACCATTTATCTGAATCCTAATCAGGATCCCAGCGATGCAGCTTATGCCCAGGATGTAAATACAGAGCACACCTGGCCCCAGAGTAAGGGCGCTACCGGGATGGCCCGCAGCGATATGCACCACCTATGTCCCACCCGGGTAAATGTGAATAGCGACCGCGGGAATGACCCGTTCGCTGAAATTCCCGATAGCGATACCGACCGCTGGTATCGACTTACCGAGGTGCGTTCCACCATTCCCACTCAGCATATCGATGAATACAGCGAAAAGGATTTCGACGCCTCCCAGTTTGAGCCGCGGGAAGACCACAAAGGGAATGTAGCGCGGGCAATGTTTTATTTTTACACCATGTACAAAGCTCAGGCCGATGCCGCCGATCCCAACTTCTTCCCTCTGCAAAAAAACACCCTGCGCAGCTGGCATCATCTCGACCCGGCAGATAGTCTGGAAATTGTGCGTACCCAGCTTATTGCCAATTACCAGGATGGTAAACCCAATCCGTTTGTGCTGGATTCCACCCTGGTGGATCGAGCGTATTTTACCACTTCTCCTCCCGGAAACGTGCAGCCCGGCGACCTGGTGATTTCCGAATTTATGGCCAATCCCAACGCCGTCTCCGATTCCTACGGCGAATATGTGGAATTTTATAACACCACCGATACTACCATCGACATCAATGGATTTACTCTGGAAGATGATGACGGACAGGCTCATACCATCGATAATGGTGGGTCTTTGCTGGTAGCTCCTCACGATTTTATTGTTCTGGGATTAAATGGAGATTCCACCCAGAACGGAGGGTACCATGCCGATTATGTGTACACGGATTACTATTTGTCCAACAGCGCAGATGAGATTGTACTAAAGCAGGGGAGTACGGAAATCGCCCGCTTGAATTACAGCGATGGCGACCCCTTTGGACCCGGAGTGGCAATGGAGCTGGAAGATGTGTCTCTGGCGGTAAATGGGGTTACTCAGCAATCCGGTTACACCGCCGCTACTACCGTGTTTGGAGCCGGGGACAAAGGCTCTCCCGGAAATGCCGGGAATACCCTGGGAACAGGAGATGAGGTTTTTACTCGACTTCAGGTGATATTGGAAGGTCCTTATTCGGTGAGTGGCGATTCCATGATTACCTATCTGGCCGATCATCAGAAACTCCCTGCCGCACAACCCTTTCAGCAATCGCCCTGGAATTACAACGGGAATGAATCCGTAACGCAATTCCCTACCGGTACTGTAGATTGGCTTTTGCTGGAACTGTGCTCCGGTACCACCTCCGATACTCGATTAGCCCGCCGGGCAGTATTGTTAACCCACACCGGAGTCGCGGTGGATACTAATGGCTCCGAAGCGATTCGCTTTCCGGGAGTTTCTTCCGGCAACTACTACCTGGTGGTATGGCACCGAAATCATATGAATGTGATGACCGCCACTTCCTATACCTTCCGGAATTGGGACGAAGCGACAGTGGATTTTACCACCGCCCAGAGCAGTGCTTATTCCGATACCCAATCCGCATTACGTGATTTTGGGAATGGAAAATTCGGGATGTTTGCAGGGGATGCTAACTCCGACGGAAGCATCAACAATGTCGATATTTCCGATATCTGGCTATTGCAGAATGGAAAAACCTGGGAGTATAGCAAATTTGGCGATTTCAATATGGATGGTGCTATCGATGCGCTGGATTTCAATCTATTTCTGAAACCCCATCAGGGGGTGGAAACTCAAGTACCTTGAAAAGGACTGAGAGATTGGAAAATTGTTTCTTTATTGCTCGGTGAATTACGAACCCCGGAAGTGAATGAGTCCTTGCAACAGTTACAAAGTTTTACGAATCACAATGGATTACGTTCAAAAAATGTTTAAATTACCGGTAAGGATCTACAAATAAGATGAACAATGGAGGTTGTGATTATGGCCAGTCAAAAGTTAATGGATTTGATGAATCAAGCAATTGCCAGAGAAATACAGGTGTCCATTCAATACTTCTGGCAGCATGTGCTCTGGAAGGGTGTAAAGGGATTCGCGGTGAAGGATGAATTCAAGAGGATTGCTATTGTGGAGATGAAGCATGCGGAAGTTATTGCAGAACGGTTAGCGTATCTGGGAGGGGAACCAACCACCCAGTCTAAACCGATTCATGTGGGGAAAAATTTGAAAGAGATGCTGGAGCATGATAAAGAAGCTGAGGAAGAAGCAATCGAACTGTACAAAGAGATTATTGAAGTAGCCCAGCAGGAAGGGGATATTACCACCGCTGGTTTATTCAGAAAAATTTTAGCAGAGGAGGAAGAACACCACGACACCTTCCTGGGATTGTTGGAAGATTTTTAAAACAATCCGGGAATCCTTGAATGGGGTTCACCTCAGCCAGAATGGCATTCATTTATTGTTAACAAGGAAGGCACGTGTAGGAGTAATCGTGCCTTTCTTTTTTCATAAATTCTTGCAAACCACTTGATATTTTTAAACTTCTTTCCTATATTTTGCCACGAAATTTACGGGGCGTAGCGCAGTCTGGTTAGCGCGCCTGGTTCGGGACCAGGAGGTCGGAGGTTCAAATCCTCTCGCCCCGACCAGATTTTGCCCACTGGAATATCCAGTGGGTTCATCGTATCAGGCCATACCGGAGGAGACGCTATGGGTTACGATTTCAAAACCATCGAGAAAAAATGGCAAAAACGCTGGGAAGAAACCAAACTCTACCGCACCGATCTTTCCAAAACCGACAAGAAATGCTATACGCTGGTGATGTTCAGCTATCCTTCCTCGGATAAATTGCATCTGGGGCACTGGTTTAATTATGGCCCCACCGATACCTGGGCACGCTATCGACGGATGCGCGGCTACAACGTGTTCGAACCGATGGGATTCGATTCCTTTGGGCTTCCGGCAGAGAACTACGCCATTAAAACCGGCGGACATCCCCAGGACATTACCGAAGAAAATATTTCCTACATCCGGCAGCAGCTTAAAGCCATCGGTGCCATGTACGATTGGGAGAAGGAAGTAATTACCAGCCGTCCCGAATATTATAAATGGACGCAATGGGTATTTTTACAGCTCTACAAAGCGGGTCTGGCCTATCGTGCCAATGCCATGGTAAACTGGTGTCCTTCCTGTAATACCGTACTGGCAAACGAACAGGTAACCTCTGAGGGAACCTGCGAACGTTGCCATACTCCCATCACCAAAAAGAATTTAACCCAGTGGTTTTTCAAGATTACCGATTATGCCGAGCGCCTGTTAGAGGGATTGGATAAAATCGATTGGCCTGCACGCACCAAAACCATGCAGCGCAACTGGATTGGAAAAAGCGTGGGTGTGGAAATTGATTTCCCGCTGGATAATGGCAACGGGGAAAAAATTACCGTTTTCACTACCCGACCGGATACGCTGTTTGGTGTGACCTACATGGTGTTAGCACCGGAGCATCCGCTGGTGGAGAAAATTACCACGCCATCCCAGAAGCAAGCCGTTCAGGAATATGTAGAAAAAACCCTGCGCGAGAGCGAAATTGAACGTACCTCCACCGTACGGGAAAAGACCGGGGTGTTTACCGGAGCTTTTGCCATCAATCCCGTGAATGGGGAGCGGGTGCCCATCTGGATTGCGGACTACGTATTGTTAACCTATGGTACCGGTGCCGTTATGGCGGTACCCGCCCATGATGAGCGCGATTTTGAATTTGCGACCAAGTACGAGCTACCCATTCGGAAGGTAATTCTGGAACCAGGTACCCGCGAAGATGCACCGTTGACCCAGGCCTATGTAGAGCACGGTACCATGATTAACTCCGGTCCCTTTAGCGGAATGAATTCGAAAGAGGGCAAAGAGAAGATTGCCGATTGGCTAGAGGAAAAGGGCATCGGTCGGCGCAAAATTAATTATAAGTTACGGGATTGGTTAATTTCCCGCCAGCGTTATTGGGGAGCACCTATTCCCATTGTCTATTGCGATAAATGCGGCGAAGTACCGGTTCCCCTGGATCAACTGCCGGTGAAGTTACCCTACGATGTCGATTTCCGTCCCACGGGCGAATCACCACTGCGCTATCACGAGGAGTTTAAACACACTACCTGCCCCAAGTGCGGCGGTCCCGCAGTGCGGGAGGTGGATACTATGGATACTTTTGTGGACTCCTCCTGGTACTTCCTGCGCTATCTGTCGCCGCATCTGGAAGATAAACCGTTCGACTCCGAATTAGCCAATGCCTGGTGCCCCGTGGATATGTACGTAGGCGGTGCCGAACACGCCACCATGCATCTCCTCTATGCCCGGTTTATTAACATGGTATTGCACGATCTGGGTCATATTAATTTTGAGGAACCGTTCCAGGCACTGCGCCATCAGGGAATTATTAAAGGTCCGGATGGCATGCGCATGAGCAAATCCCGGGGAAATGTGGTAAATCCCGAGGAATATCTGGAAAAATATGGTTCGGATGTCTTCCGCTGCTACCTCATGTTTGGTTTTGAATTCGAGAAAGGCGGTCCCTGGAGCGATGAAGGAATTGCGGCGCTGGATCGTTTCCTGAATCGCGTCTGGCGTCTGTTCGAAAAGTACCTCTGGGTATTTACCGAAGGGAATTCCCGCACGGAAATGGGGGAAGATGAACAGCGTTTGAATAAAATTTTGCACCGTTCCATCAAAGGGGCTACGGATGATATTGAGCGCTTCCATTTCAATACCGCCATTAGCCGCATTATGGAGCTGGTGAACGGTCTATACCGCTACACCGAAGGGCGCCCCTCGGAAGAAATTAATGCCTCCTTCCTGAAATCGGTTCTGGAAAATTTGATTCTGCTGCTGGCGCCATTTGCGCCACATCTGGCCGAAGAATTGTGGGAAAAGAGCGGGCATGCTTACAGCATATTTAATCAGTCCTGGCCGGAATATGATCCCGCAGCGATGGAAGAAGAGGTGGTTAGCTACGGAATTTTAATCAACGGGAAAGTGCGGGCCCAGATGAAAGTACCACGGGATTTATCCCGGGAAGAAGTGGAAAAAATTGCTCTGGAAACAGGCCGCATTCCAGAATTGCTAAAAGGGAAAACCATTCGGAAAATCATTGTGGTTCCCGGAAGTGTGGTAAACATCGTGGCAAATTAGCATGTAGAAGCAAAACAAAGAAAACCGGAAATGATTCGTTTATCTCACATTTTTCAAAATCCCCCGATGCAGGATTGGGTGCATCTGGGGATTTTTTTTGGTGGCATTTTTCTGTTCATTGCCATTGCAGAGGTGGTGCGCAAAGCACTACACTGGTCGCAGGAGGCTTCCCGTAAAGTTGTCCATGTGGCAGTGGGTCTGTTAATGTTGTTCACTCCGCTGTATCTTTCCACATCTTTACCGCTTCTTCTCATGGCGGCATTTTTTGTATTGTTCAACTGGGCTGTACTGAAATTGAAATTGCTGCCGGGGATGAATCTGGAAACCGATAATCTGGGCACGGTGTACTATCCGTTTTCTTTTCTAATTTTAGTGCTGCTATTCTGGGATGGGTACAAAGTGGTGATTATGGCAGCAGTTACAGTAATGGCTTTTGGAGATGCCGCCGCAGCGATGGTGGGTGGCTGGGTTAAACGTCCCCATCGATACGTGTTAATCCGGGACCCCAAATCACTGGAAGGCAGTGCCGCCATGTTTGTTACCAGTGTGATTACCCTCGTATTCACTTTCCTGTATTATCGAAATAGCCTTCCAGTGGAAGCGCAGAGCATCCCGGTGATTTTGCTATTTGCCGTGCTCATCGCCTTACCCTCCACTGCTGCCGAAGCATTGGGACACAAGGGAAACGACAATTTACTGGTACCGTTGATGAGCGGTGCCATCACGTTTTTTCTGGTTACGGGAAATCAAACGCTGTGGTGGCAGTTTGTTCTGGGAATGGTGCTGGGAGCCGTGATTGCCATTCTTTCCTATCGGGCGGGATTTTTAAGTGCCAGTGGAGCAGTGGCCACTTTTCTTCTGGCCGTAGTGATTTTCGGATTTGGCGGTGTGCAATGGACGGTGCCCATTTTAACGTTTTTCATCCTTTCCAGCTTGCTGTCGCGCTTTGGAAAGCAGGCCAAAGCCCGGTTCGAGCTCATTTTTGAAAAAGGAAGTCAGCGGGATTATGCTCAGGTCTTTGCTAACGGAGGAGTTGCGGGGTTGTTGATGATTATTCATGTGCTATTCCGCCCGGAGCACGATTTTGTGATGTATCTGGGAGCGCTGGCAGCCGCCACTGCCGATACCTGGGCCACGGAACTGGGTGTGCTCTGGGGCAGACGTCCGCATTTAATTCACACCTGGCAACCGGTACCGGTGGGAACGTCCGGAGGAGTAACCCTGGGCGGAAGTTTCGGAGCATTTTTAGGAGCGGTTATTCTGGGAATGAGCGGGATGGTGAAACCCTCCTTCTTCGTTCAGAACACCCCTTTGCAAATTGTAATTGTGGTGGCGCTGGCAGGTTTTCTGGCCAGTGTGGTGGATAGTTTCATTGGCGCTACCCTTCAAGCGCAATATCGGTGTCCCGTTTGCGGTAAAATCACCGAAAAAACCGTCCATTGCCAGGGGAAACCTACCGCCCTGGTGCGAGGTATTCCTCGAATGAATAACGATATGGTGAATTTTATTGCCACCATCTCCGGAGCATTTTTCGCTTACCTGGGAATGGTAATTTTGTAGTGAACGATTTGAAATAAAACGAAACCGGGGCTTGCTGTAAACGCTATTTTTTTACCCACAGAAACCACAGAAAAAATTAAACCACAGAGGTCACAGAAGGCACAGAATTAAATGAATATTAAAAAAAGAAAAATGAAGAATGAAATTTTTATAAAGGGAGTGCGAAGCACTCACACAAGAGTAGCCCAGGGCGAAGC
>JALWDQ010000671.1:0-3116 GCA_027039625.1 Calditrichia bacterium
CCACCGGTTTGGTGTAGCCGATGTAAAAATACACCTGGTGCCAGTTTTTCTCGTGGGTGCGATAGGTTTTGTAATACACATACTCGTGGTTAATTTGCCCCCACAGAAATTGCTTTTTCTCGGCGCTGTATTTTTGCGCCAGTGTGAGCATTTCTTTAGCCCAGATGTATTTGCCCTCTCGCAGGTAAATGCGCGCCAGGGTGGTGTAAGAAGAATCTTTTAATCCGTAACGCAGAAATGGTGAAGCAAGCAGCGGTACCATGTGGGCGCGGGCATCTTCCACCTGCCCGTTTTGCAGCAGGGTGTAAATCCGGGTCATCTCCTGCCGCCAGTGCGCTTCGAATTCTTCCGCCTGCTCGATTGAATCCCTTAAGGCATTCACCTGCTCTTCGGAAAAGTGCTGGATGTTAATCTTCTTTAAAAATTTCCGGGCCTCATCGTACTGGCCAATTTTCATGTGGATGGAACTCAACAGATAATAAATGAAGTCCGGGGAACCGTTCATCTCCTGCTGCTGACTCAAGAATCGATGGTAGTACGCCATGCCCTCGCTGTAATAACCACGCAACATGAGGGAGTCGGCTTTGCGTTTGTCCCGGGCAATGCGGGTTCCCGTTTCCAGCAACAGCAGTTTTTTGTTCAACTGATTTAACCGGAAGGCGTAATTGCGAGGCAACTGGGGCGACGTTAAAATCCAGGCGAGCGAATCGGAGAGCGCTCGTGCCTCTCGCAGGTGCTTTAACTGTAGCAACACCTCCAGGCGGTAAATATTCAATAAGCTCGAAAACTGCTCATCACCTCGAAAGTAATCATCCACCAGGGAAATGAACAGAAGCACATCCTCGTACTTCTTCTCCTGAAACAACTGATCCAGCGTTTCGGTAACCAGCGACGGTTTGCGGTATTTACGTTCGAACTTTTCCGCCTCATTGCGCCATTTTCTCTGTAACCGCTGATACACCGCTTCTTTGTCGGGCGGAAGCACATCGGGATCAATCAGGCGGTAGAAATGAATGACGCGCAGTTTGTCTCCCAGATGGTCGTAAAGCACCAGCCCGTTTAAATAGTAGCGGTTGCGATAATAGAGCGTTGCCCCCGGAACAAAATCCGCCGCTCGCAAAAACAGAGTCTGCACCTTATCCCAGTATCCCCACTGAATGTACTTTTCGATCTCCTCAAGCTGAATTTTCAAATTCAAATCGTTGGTGTTTTCCTCGCAGCGGGGTGTGAGAAGACGGTTCAGTTCTGCTTCCGATAAATTTAAAGGCGATTGGTAAGACGAATTAAACCGCCGGGCAATGGCCAGAAACTTCTCCATACCCCGTTTGTCTTTTTTCACCTTGTACAGCAGGAGGGCAAGGATGTAGTTTGCCTCCGCATCCCGGGGATGGGAGCGCACCAATCGCTTCATCAGACGCACCGCCTGGTTGCCTTTGTTCTTCTGATACAATTTTTTGGCATTGCAAATTTGAATTTTCAACAAATCCTGGTTCACCGCCTGCGGTGCTGCCCAGGCAGGAACAACACCCCACACTCCCAAAAACACCATCACCAAAATCCAATGAAATCGTCTCATTCCTCTTCCCACACTTTTGCCACCCATTTATTCACCAGATGGCAGGCAATCCAGTGCCGGGTGCGCACATCCATTTCCAGCTCCGGTTTTTGCCGCTCGCAAATGGCCGGACTGCCTGCTTCTTTGTAAAGCGTACAAAACGGCTGATAGGGACATCCCGTAGAATCCCGCCGTAATTTATCCCGGGCAAATAAACCGTGGCGGGACTCCTCATCCGGCGTCCAGATATGGTACACGCCGGAGATTTTGCGTGCCATCTTCAGTAAAATGCGCGTGTAGGGATGAAGCTGCTCTTCGGAAGGCTGCTGACGGGGGGAGTAAATTTCCACCACATTTCCCCCAAACATCACCATCACCCGATCGGCGACGTGGTTAATGACCTCGATATCGTGCGAAATCCAGAGAAAGGTCAGGTTGAGAGTGCGCTTTAGTTCCAGCAACAGATGAATCACATTGTTTTTAATGGAGAGATCCAGCGAAGCTACCGGTTCATCCAGAATGATAATGCGGGGTCCCACTGCCAGAATGCGTGCCAGCCCAATGCGGCGCGCTTCTCCCCCGCTCAATTGATGCGGATAGTGGGTGAGAATCGATTCCTCCAGATTAACCTGATGGATGAGCTCCTGCAAACGTTCCTCTTCGCTCTTGGAATTGGTTTCGGGATTGAGCCGAATCGCTTCCAGTAACTGCTCCCGTACGGTTACCGCCGGGTCCAGGCTGCCGTAAGGATTCTGAAAGGCCATCTGTATCTGCCGCCGGTAGGGGCGAAAGGCGCTGATGGAGAGGGAGGTTACATCCTCACCGTTCAGGAAATAACGCCCGGAGGTGGGTTGAATCAGTTTAATGAGCAAACGCCCCAGCGTGGTTTTGCCGCAACCGCTCTCGCCCACGATTCCCAGAATTTCCCCCTCGCGCACCGAGAAGGATACCTCCTGCACCGCAGGAATGGGATGCATTTTCTTCAGAAAAATGGTACGCTTGCGTGCCCAGAATATCTTGCTCAACTTTTCCACCCGGATGATTTCCCGTTCCATTTACCCAACCTCCGCAAATTTCCAGCATCGCACATAATGGTTCTCGTACACGTTAATCATGGGAGGGGCTTTCCGCCGACACAGTTCCTTCAGTTCCGGTGAAGCTTTGCGGTACACCGGGCAGCGGAAGCGATAGCGGCAGCCTTTAGAAGAGCCGTCGGGAAGTCCCAAGGCCCTGTCCTCCTCTTTCGGCAGACTGTTTAAATCTGCCCTTTCCAGCAGATATTCCGTGTAAGGATGCTTCCAGGGGAATTCATCGTGAGTCACCCACTGTGCGGGACCCACCTCCCAGATCTCACCGAACAGCATCACGGCAATGCGCCGGGTAACCCGGGAAATAAATTTCAAATCGTGGGAGATGACGATGCCGCTCATGGAACGATTTTCCTGAATCTCCCGCAATAGATCGGTCATGGATGCCTGCAGCGTCACATCCAGGCCGATGGTGGGTTCATCCAGTACCAGCAGCTCCGGCTCCGCCACCAGGCTCAAGGCAATCATCACCC
>JALWDQ010000672.1:0-9837 GCA_027039625.1 Calditrichia bacterium
ATATATTATTATATTATTTTATTTACAAAAAATTAAATATCTAAAATTGTACAAACTATTTTTAATAACACCTGTACCATCGATAAAAATAAGGGGTAAAATTAAATTTTTAGTCGAAGATGTAGCTTTTCGTTTAGTGTAGTTTTTCAACTCTTAAAAAAATTTATGAGAAATGAATTTATAAAATCACACAATTTGGTTTTAATATTTTTAATATTTTATTACACTTTTTCATATTCTCAAACCATTTATGGTTTAGAGTATAATTTAGGGCCGGAAATTCAGGTCTGTGAACCAGAAAATGGCGGTGATTTACAATGCGAACCCTCTGTTACAATAAACAAAAATATTGTGCTAGTTTCGTGGAATGATAGTTTTGGTGGAAAAGTAGGTTCTAAAACCGGGTCTTCTGTTGGTTGGGCAATATCATATAATAATGGTAAAAATTTTAATTTTGGGGGCTACCTTCCACAAATCGATAAAAAATTTATTATGCGAGTAGATGGTGCCGACTCCTGGTTGGGAAGTGATTCAAGCGGTAATTTTTACCTTCAGGTTCTAAGCTGGCAGGATAGCTCTCACTATTTATTTGTTTATTTTATGGATAGTAAAGAGATAGGTAAATGGAAGAAAAGATATTTAGCCTATTCGGGTAAATTCATTGATAAACCTTCCATGAGCATAACTCCAACAGGGCAAATAAACATTTCTTTTACTAGTTTTATTGATAAAAAAGATGAAATATTCTTTGTTCATTCCTCTAATCAAGGAAAATCCTGGCTATCTCCAATAAAATTATCTAATTCCATAAATCCTATAAAAACAGGTTCTTGTGTTGTTTCATACAATGAAAAAATATTAGTTGCATGGCTTGAAGGAAGGGCTATGGATCAGAATGAAGTCTGGTATGCTTACTCTATAAATAATGGATTTTCCTTCTCCAGAGCAAAACTTTTATACAGAATTAAAAAAACATTAAAAACAGTTAAGGGATATACCATTGGTGCCTTAAATGAAAAAGGAAATGATGCTTCATTTCTGATTACTGCAAGTGTATGGTTGACATATACTATAAATGATGATGAAACCTTATTTTGGCTGACCTTTGTAGAAGGGACAGAAAACAGAGGTTCTCGTGTAGTTCTTTTAAAATTGGACGATAATTTTGAGTTAAAAAGTAAACCTATTTATGTGGGAGATATTTCAAAAGATTACGAAAGAGTTTTCCCTACGATGACAAGTTTAAAAAAATATCCAGTCATTTTTTATTACGACCGCAGAAATAATCCTTTCACAACATTAACGGATGTTTATTTGTCAGTTAAATTAAAAAGTGATATGTTTCAGGACATTAAAATAAATTCCACCCCTTGTGATTGGAGTCATCTTCAGGGCGATCCCCAATTTGCACCGATACAACGAAATGTTGGTGACTATATGACCATTGCAAGCTACGGAAATAAAATAGCTACTACATGGGTTGGGGAAAAAGAAGGGAAATCAAGAATTTATTTTCGATTAATTGAGTTTAAATAATAAATTACAAAAACACTCCCAGCCCAAACCAAAACGAGCGAGCCGGAAAGACTCGCTCGTTTACATTTTCGGGAATCACGTAGCAGGTTGGAGCATCTGTATTTATTATCAAGGCTTCCATTCTTTCCAAACATTGCCCACCAATGCCGGTCCTGGTTTGAGTGTGGCTTGTCCGGGTTCCCAGGCAGCCGGGCAGGCTTCGGCGCCTTCGCTGGCACGCACATGCTGGAAGGCTTTAATCTGACGAATGGTTTCATCCAGACGCCGCCCTACCGGTGGGGTCAGCACTTCCATGGCCTGAATCACACCATCGGGATCGATGATGAACCGTCCGCGGAGCTCAATTCCGGCGTCTTCGTCGTACACACCGTATTCTTTGCCCACGCGGCCCGCTGAATCGCTGAGCATGGGGAATTTCACCCCGCCTTCTACCATTTTGCTTAACTCGTTGTCATTCCACATCTTATGAACAAATACACTGTCCACGCTGATGGAGAGTACCTCTACTCCCAGATCCTGCAATTCTTTGTACCGAGCGGCAACTGCCGCAACTTCCGTCGCTCAGACAAAGGTGAAATCACCGGGATAGAAGCACAATAGCACCCACTTACCGGCATAATCCGAGAGTTTGACATCCTTAAATTCACCGTTATGATAGGCAGGTGCCACAAAATCCGGTGCTTTTTTACCAACCTGTACTGCCATTTTGACCTCCTTTTTATTGTCTTTGGGTTCGCTTGCTTCACGGCTTTCAGCGGTGGCAGTCACGGTACCGCTGATGGGTCGGGCACATCCCAGAGTATCTTTTGCCATACGACCTCTCCTTTTTGTTTCTGGCTCACATGGCTGCCACGTGTTCCCGAAAAATGTATTTTAAATTATTAAAAATTTTTCTACAAAGAAAGAGCTATTTTGCCCCGGGAAATTCTTTTAGAACAACATTCAACTGGCTAATCAGTTCCCCTGCAGTCAGCGTGTATTGGGAATGGGCTTCCACAAATTTGTCCGCCGCGTAACCATGCAGGTAATTGGCGGTGTAGGCAGCAGGAACCGGCTCCATTCCCTGCGCCAGCAAACCGGCCACCAGTCCGGTAAGCACATCTCCCGTGCCGCCGCTGGCCAGCCCGGCGTTCCCGGTGGGATTGATGTACACCTCACCATCCGGGGCGGCCACCAGCGAGGGCGCTCCTTTCAGGAGCAGCGTCACCTGTTTTTCCCGGGCAAACTGCTGAGCCAGCTGGGGGAATTCCTTCCGAAATGTTTCCCGATCCACTTTCGGGAGAAAGCGCTGAAATTCCCCGTGATGGGGAGTTAAAACCCATTGGGGGTGCGGCTGCTCCAGCAATTCAGGATGTTGTGCGAGGGCAAAAAGGGCATCGGCATCCAGCACAGCCGGTTTGTCGAACTGTTGCAGGATTTCCACCACCTGTTTCCGGGTGTCCTCGCTGCGACCCAATCCCGGGCCAATCGCCAGAACATCGCACCACTCCAGAAGCTCCTCAACCACCTGGCGGCTGTGCTCATTCAGAAAAGCTGCGCCCCCGGTGGGATAGGGTCGGGTGATGACCTCGGTGAGTTTGGTTTCCAGAATGGGATTGAGCTCTTCCGGAACGCCCAGAATCACCAGTCCCGCCCCCATGCGCAAAGCCGCATCGGCACACAGCGCTGCCGCTCCGGTGTATCCTGGCGAGCCCGCCAAAACAGCCACCTTCCCCACTCGGTATTTGTGCGCATCCGGTTGCCGCACAGGTAAGCGAATATCCGCAGCTTCGACCAGTTGAAAGTGAACTTCCCGGGATTGCCGCACGGTGTGGGGAATGCCAATATCCGCAATAAACAGTTCGCCCACGTACTGGCGCGCCGGGTAAAACAGATGGCACGGCTTGGGAAGCGCCATGGTCACCGTGGCTACGGCGCGAACCGCTTCCCCTTCCACCACCGGAAGGTCTGCGTTTACTCCCGAAGGCACATCCACCGCCACCACCGGTGCACTCAGGCGGTTGATGTGTTCAATCACCGTCTTCATAAATCCCCGCACTACTCCCTGAATACCCGTACCCAGCAGAGCATCCACAATGAGATCCGGCACCTCTTCTGTCGCTTTCTGCAGTGCGGCTTCATCCTGCACAAATAGCACCGGAATTTCAAAATTCCGAACGATGCGGTAGTTGATGAGAGCATCTCCTTTCAAATCCGCTTCCGAACCGGCAATGATGACTTTCACCCGCACCCCTGCATCCCACAGGTGACGAGCCACCACAAATCCATCTCCGCCGTTGTTGCCCTTTCCGCTAAAAACGTACACCAGAGGATCAGGAACTTCCGAAAGTAACTCCTGAATTACCCGGTAGGTACCTACTCCGGCGTTTTCCATTAACACCACGCCGGGAACTCCCAGATCTTCTATGGTGTGGCGATCCATTTCGCGCATTTGCCGGGAGCTAACAACTTTCAACATAATCGAACTCCTTATTTCGTCAGTTGGAAGAACATGTGTTTTTCAGATTCTTCAAATATATTAGATGATTTATTTGAAAAAAATATTCCAGGAAATCAATTCAAGGAACAGAGAAATTTTCTGGGAATAATCCTTTTTGCACAGGCAATTGGTTGTGTCATTCAGAAAAAATTAATGTCCCTTCTGGCACCGCCTATTCCACTTCCGCAGCGCGGATATGCTGGAGAAACTCCTGGACGGTTTTTTCCACCCCGCGCAGCATGGCGCTTTGCAGAAAAGAGGTTCCTACCACAATATCCTCCAGACTGGGAATGCGAGCCAGCGGCGGGAGATGCTCCAGGCGAATGCCACCAGAACAATTCACCCCCAGCCCCAATTTCACGGCGGCGATGGTGGCGGATTTAATTTTGTCCAGTGCCACCAGTTCCTCGTTGACATCCTGCGCTCCGGTATAAGCCGTGATGTTAAACTCCACATAATCCACTGCAATTTTGGTTAAGCTGCGTAAACTGCCAATTTCCGGGGCAACCAGCACGGCAATGGAAATGCCGTTGGCCTGAAGGTCGGGAAGAAATTGATCGATATCTTCCAGCACCAGGGAAATGTCCAGAGGCTCGGCGCGTAAAGGATTATTGGGTGGAACTTGCACAAAGGTAACCATATCCGGTACGGTATCCAGAGCCACCCGAATGGCTTCTTCGTCCAGGGGAATACGAAGGTTGAAAAAGGTTTTGCGCACATTTTTTAACAACCGAACATCGCGTTCGGTGAGGCTATTTTTATTTCCAGTAAAAGTACCGACAATCCCATTGGCCCCTGCAATTTCCGCCAGAACCGCCATTTGTACGGGATCGAAGCGGTCGTCCTGTAAGGTGGAGCGAATGTAAGGGACATCATCTAGCCGAATGCTTAAACGTTTCATCGAGAATTCCTTCGGTTAAATTTTCAAATCTTCCCATAAACTAATATAATATTTTTTCCGACGTAGGATAAACTTAAAAAGAACTTCCCCGTTGAGGGGCGGAATGGTACGACCTCCATCCAGCGTCAATGTGTAGGTCACCTTGTACTCAGGGGATTCGCGAGTGGTGTCGATGGGCAGAATGGTATTCCAGACCACATCCAGGGTGTTAAAATAGCGAAACATGCGAGCGGTCGTACGCAGCTCTACGTCTCTTCCCCATTCAATGGGGGTGGGTGGGTACACGTTGTAATTCATACTACGGAAAATAAAAGTGCTGTCCAGGATTTCGGCATACACCAGAGAATCTTTGTAGGTGTACGCATAGCGAAAGTTTTGTAGAACTTCTTCCGGGGTTTTTTGCTGGGTGAGGAGCTGGGAATGAGGCATGTCTTCTCCCGCCAGAGCAGGAGCAAAGGGATTGGTACAGGAAGTCAACGAAAATCCTATCCAGAGAATGGGGAGTATCAGCAAAATCCGTTTCATTTTACCGATAATTCGCTTTTAAAGTGGACCAGGTACTATCTGCCCGATCTGCCGTGAGCGCCAGGTCTTCCCAGTAAAAAACGTACCAGAGGGATTGGTCAGAACGGAGAATTTTAAAAACACTTTCGCCCCGGTAGTACTCGCGCCGGGTTTTAAAATCAAGCTTAATCTCATAGTTAAATCGGGTTTGTAGGGTATCCTGGGAAGCCCCCACTGTGTTCCAGGGTCGCAAATTGTATATTTGCAATGTGATATGGTCAAGCTCTTTATTGGAAATAAGACGGTTGAAATAATTGTATTCATCCTGACGGGTCCAGGCCACCAGGCGGTAGGACTCGTTTTGCTGAGGAACAAAGGTAAAGGGCAGATGAGTGGTATTAACGTCCGCCAGGCATTCCAGATAGTAATTCACGTTGCGGTCGCGAAAAGCGTACTTCAGTTTGGAAAACAACGAATCCGGACTGGTTTGCAAACTGTTGGCCGGTTTAACCCCGGGGCTGGAAGTGGGTTTTTCGGGCGTGCGGGTGGTAAAGGGGTTGGTGCACGCCACCAGGAAAACCAGAAAGATGTACCAAATCTTTTTCATCCTATTTGAATTTAGGAAATTTTTTGATATTTTTCAAAATGTATTTTAGCACAAACTTCCCTTAAAAAGGAGGTGCAGATCAAAATGTGCCCGGATAAAAATAAAATCAAAGAAGAAATTGAGCGCCTACGGCGGGAAATTCGCCGTCACGACTATCTGTACTACGTTTTAGCCCAACCGGAGATTAGCGATTACGAATACGATATGTTGATGAAGCGCCTGGAGGAGCTGGAACGGCAGTATCCCGAATTTATTACCCCGGATTCCCCCACCCAACGGGTCAGTGGTGAACCCACCAAGGAATTCCCGGTGGTTCGGCATCGCAAACCCATGCTTAGCCTCTCGAACACCTACAACGAAGAAGAGGTGCGGGATTTCGACCGGCGGGTGCGCAGTTTGTTGCGGCCCGGCGAGAGTTACGAATACGTGTGCGAACTGAAGATTGACGGGGTGGCGATGAGCCTGCTCTATCAGGACGGATTACTGGTGCGGGGAGCCACCCGCGGCGACGGAGAGCAGGGGGATGATGTCACTAACAACGTTAAAACCATTCGCAGCATTCCCCTGCGGCTGGAAACGGACGACCCCGTTCTGCGCAACATCGAAGTGCGCGGTGAGGTGTACATGTATCGTAAAGATCTGGAAAAGCTGAACGAAGAGCGTCTGACAGCGGGAGAACCTCCTTTTGCCAACCCTCGCAACGCCGCGGCGGGTTCGTTAAAGCTGCAGGATCCTCGCGAAGTCGCCCGGCGGCATCTCCGAATGTTCTGCTACTGGATCGATCCCTTGAAGGAGAATCACTCCATCACCACTCAGTACCAGAGTCTAAAAATTCTGGAAGAATTGCACTTTCCGGTAAATCCCAATTACCGTTTGTGCAAAAATATTGACGAGGTGGTGGCTTTCTGGCGGGAATGGCAGGAGAAGCGAGAGACGCTCCCCTACGACATCGATGGGGTGGTTGTAAAAGTGAACAGCCTGGAGCAGCAGGCGCGACTGGGCAGCACGGCCAAGAGTCCTCGCTGGGCAATTGCCTTTAAATTTAAAGCCGAGCAGGCGTTAACCCGGTTAAAAGAGATTGTGTGGCAGGTGGGCCGCACCGGAGTGGTGACCCCGGTGGCGATTCTGGAGCCGGTGCAACTGGTGGGCACCACCGTCAGCCGGGCAACTCTGCACAATGTGGAAGAAATCCGGCGGCTGGATGTGCGGGTGGGCGATTATGTGATTCTGGAAAAAGGAGGAGACATTATTCCCAAAGTGGTGCGGGTGGTCAAAGAGAAGCGCCCCGAAGGTTTACCTCCCACCGAGCCCCCCAAAGAATGTCCGGTGTGCCATTCCCCGCTGGTGAAGCACCCGGGCGAGGTGGCTCTGCGCTGCGAGAACGTAGCCTGTCCGGCGCAGGTGGCTCGCCGCATCGAACATTTTGCCTCGCGTAAAGCGATGGACATCGAAGGATTGGGCGAGAAAGTGGTGGATTTGCTGCTGGAGAACGGGCTCATCCACGATTATGGGGATTTGTACTATTTGAAGAAAGAAGATATTGCCCGGCTGGAGCGCATGGGCGATAAAAGCGCCGAGAATTTAATTCGCGCCATCGAAAAGAGTAAAGAGCAACCGCTGGAGCGGCTCATCTTTGCCCTGGGAATTCCCTTTGTGGGGGAAGGAGCCGCCCGGCTGCTGGCGGAAAAATACCGCTCCCTGGATGAGTTGATGGAAGCCGGCGAAGCCGAACTGGCAGAAATCGAGGGCATCGGAGAAAAGACGGCCAGCAGCATTCGGCAATTCTTCCGCAACCCATATAACCGTGAAGTGATCGAAAAATTGCGCAAAGCGGGCGTGCGCTTCTCCCGGGAAGAAGAAGCACCCGCAGCCGTGGATGAACGATTTGCCGGAAAAACCTTTGTATTTACCGGTGCACTAAGCCGATATTCCCGGGACGAAGCCGCGGAGCTGGTGCGCCAGCGCGGCGGGAAGGTGAGCAACAGCGTTAGCCGAAAAACCGATTACGTGGTGGTGGGCACGGATCCCGGTTCCAAATATCGGAAGGCGCAACAGCTGGGGGTGCGCATCCTGAGCGAAGAGGAATTCTACCGGATGCTGGAAGGGGAGTAAGGCGAATCCGGTAACAAAGGTGTGGAAGAATACGCGGGTTCCCGGGGAAAGCTCAAGTTTAAATTCTCTTGTTTTTAATTTTTGTGAATGGTTTTTACCGAACCGGCTGTATTTCGAAATCCTCTGCTGTAAATTGAAAGAAAGGGAAATTTCATGCTCAATCCGGAAGAAATCACCCGGGTTCTTCAGGTGCTTCAGAAGGAATATGGGGACACCGGCACGGCGCTGAAGTTCCAGACACCGTTTCAGTTGCTGGTATCCACCATGCTGGCTGCTCAGAGTACGGATAAGCAGGTAAACAAAATTACCCGGGAGCTGTATCGCAAATATCCCGATGCCCGGGCTTTTGCCCGGCTTACTCCGGAGGAGCTGGAGCTGGAAATTCGGTCCATCGGATTGTACCGGAACAAAGCGCGCAACATCATTGCCATGTCCCGCATGTTGCTGGAAAAATTCGGGGGAGAAGTCCCCCAAACCCGGGAGGAATTAATGCAGTTACCGGGCGTGGGACGCAAGACGGCCAATGTGGTGCTCAGTGTGGGGTTCAATCAGGATGCGATTGCGGTGGACACCCATGTATTTCGGGTGGCGAACCGCATTGGGCTGGCTCAGGCTCCCAATGTGCAACAAACCGAAGAGCAGCTCATGAGGAACATTCCCCGGCACCTCTGGTCGGCTGCCCACCACTGGCTCATCTGGCACGGGCGCCGGGTGTGCCGCGCCCAGAATCCCCGCTGCCAGGCCTGTCCCCTGACCCCCTGGTGCCAGTATTACCAGAAAACTGCCTCAAAATTAACCCCGGAAAAGGCTTCCTCGAAAAGCTGAATCTACCGCATTCCCGGGCTATTCCAGATCCGAGGATTGAATGATTCGCACCCCCCGCTTTTCCCAATCACTCAACAGCTCTTTTTCCTTTTCGGGATGAATGGGCCGGGTGGCATCGTGAATGAGCGTAACCCAATATTTCCCCTGTTTCAGAAATCCCTCAACGGCAAAATAATCGCACACATCCAGTGCCACGCCGTACACGTAAATTTCCCGGGGCTGAACCACTTCCAGCGCCGGAATTACATTGGGGTTGGTAAAGACATCGAAACGTTGTTTGCGGAAGAACACTTCGTTGGGATGCGCTTCGATCATTTGCTTTAGCCGGGCAGCGGGAATGGGTTCCGAATCGATCCACAGGGGATCGAGGGGACGGGTGGCTTCAATCTTCTCCCAGCCAGGGGTATTTTGCAGGCAGTGGGGCGGAAAGGTGTTGTAAAAATCCGGCTGCTCGGAAATTTCCGGATCATCCGGCTGGTGATAATCCACGGAACCCCAGATGGGGATTCCCCGTTCCCGGGCGTAGCGGGTCACCTCCTCCAGCACCGGAATAATACTTTCGGCATCCGGAACGTACAATTTCCCATCGGACTTCATGAAATCGTACTGCGTGTCCACATCCCAGAATAATTTTTCTATCATCATGGCTCCTCCCGGTTTTACCGTCTCTTCTACGCTTCAAAAAAAGGAAAAGAGTTTCCTGAATATGAAAAAAACCGAACTTCTGTTTAAGAACAATTCCCGGTAACACAGCAAAGTTGTTTTACAGAACCCGGAAATTTTTTTCACAAAAAATAAAAAATTTCATCCCGATAGCCCCTCCCACCGCAAATTAACTCCGGATCCATAGTTCATTAAGCAGATTGTTACCAC
>JALWDQ010000673.1:0-3106 GCA_027039625.1 Calditrichia bacterium
ATGCACCGGTGCTCGCTCTGCCCGCAACCATCTCCTTCCCGGAGGATAGCAGCTACAGCATCGATCTGGATACGGTGGTCACCGATGTGGATGATCCGCTGGACAGCTTGACCTGGCAGGTACAGTTCCTGAATCTGAGTGAAAATGCAGCGGATAGCATTCAGATTTTGTTTGATCCTCAAACCCATGTTCTGACGCTGGTTCCGGATTCCAACTTCTACGTCACCAATCAGCCGCTGGAATTCACTGTGACCGATCCGCATGGCGCCTCGGATATGGATACGGTGCTGGTGAGCATCTATCCGGTCAATGATCCGCCGGTGATTGCTACCTTGCCCATCTTTAATTGGGATGAAGACGATACCACCACCATCCTGAACAGCGATTGGTACCCCTATGTGAGCGACCCGGATAATGCGGACAGCACCCTGAGCTACACGGTAACCGGTGGTTCTCAGGTACAGGCTCAGGCGGTCAGCGGCGGGTACCAGCTTTTCGCAGCGGAGAACTGGTTTGGTACGGATACCCTGACGCTGATTGTGTCGGATGGTCAGTATGCGGACACGGCCTGGTTTGTGGCGCAGGTGGATCCGGTGAACGATCCGCCGGTGATCAGCGGGCTGCCGGAGTTCCTGGAGTTTACTGCGGATTCTTCGGTAACGCTGAACATGTGGGATTACGTATCGGATGTGGAGACACCGGATTCGCTGTTGAGTTATAGTTTCACTTCGGATAGCGATTCCCTGTTTACCAGTTACGATTCCACCACCGGTGTGCTCACCATCAGTGCCGATGAGAATTTCAGTGGTGAGGTAAATCTGTTTATAACGGTAACAGATGACAGCGGTGCCACGGCCAGCGACACCATTCAGATTATGGTAGATCCCAATGCCCTCAATGCCTGGCGGCTGGAGATTCCCGATCACTATGTGCTGATGCAGAACTATCCCAACCCGTTCAATCCCACAACGCGGATTCGTTTCGGGTTGCCGCAGGCCAGCGATGTGCTGATTGAGGTGTACAATGTGCTGGGTCAGAAGGTGGCCACGCTGTTGGATGCGCGCAAACCGGCGGGTTACCACGAAGTCGAGTTCGATGCCAGTCAGTTAGGTAGTGGAATCTACATCTACCGCATCAAGGCGGGTAACTTCCAGCAAGTGAAGAAGATGATGTTGATGAAATAGCCTCCTGGAATACCTAAGTTGTTTAAACAGGATGCCCGGTGGAACAAAAATCCGCCGGGCATTTTATTTTATCCATCATGCTTGCGCAGGACTCTAAAGAGATTTTTCGTTTTGCTAAAGCAGGAGATTCTTCATCCTGCTAAGGAGGTATTCAGAATGACAGATTATGGTAATTTTTGTACAATCAAAGAAAAATAAACATTCATTTATTTTACTCTGACTTCTTTTCCGTATAGCAGCCCAATAGTCGAAATTTTGTGGTAATCTTTTTCACTTCTTCCAGAGTTTCGGCAACTATCGGTTCACTTTTATCGCCTTCAAAATCCAGGAAAAACGCAAAATTTCCCTGCAAATCCGGCATGGATTCAATGCGGGTGAGGTTGATGCCGTGTCGGGCAAACACTTCCAGCACCCGGAACAGGGTACCGGCTTTGTGGGCTGTGGAAAAGATAATGGAGCATTTATCTCCCTTTTCTTCGTTGGGTTTACGGGAGAATACCAGGAAACGGGTGATATTTTTTTCGAAATCCTCAATATTTTCTTTGATAATTTCCAGATTGTACAATTCGGCGGCCAGCTTGCTGGCAATGGCCCCGGCAGAAGGTGGTTCTTCTTCGGCTATCATGCGCGCAGCACCGGCAGTGTCGTAATAAGGGATGGGTTGAAGTTTATTCCGTGCCAGAAATTGACGACATTGTTCCAGTGCCTGAGTATGAGAATAGATGGCATGGAGTTCCCGGTAATCGGCACCTCGCGGCGCCAGCAGACAATGGTGAATCACCATCTCAACCGCTCCCACCACATGCAGCGGAGATTTCAGGATGAGCTGGTTGACCTGATTAACGACCCCACCTGTGTTGTTCTCCACCGGTACAATGGCAAAATCATAAATGCCCGCTTCCACTCCCTCGAAAAGCTCGGTGAAATTCAGGCTGGGGATGGGAATCCAATCTTCATTCCAGATGCGGGCAGCCATCTCGCTGTAAGCTCCATGTTCCCCCTGAAAGGCAATCAACTGAAAATCCTGTGCCAGAATTTTCTCCCCTTCCCGGTTAATTTCATTGTAAAGTCGCTGGAAAAAAGCGGCGTCCAGAATACCTCGTACCAGAGGGGTGATTTGCCGGGGCATTTCTGCTTCCGCAGAGATTAGGGTAGAACCCTCCGCCCGTTTCCATTTCAAAAGAAGTTCAATCCGTTCGTCCAGCAGTTTTACCAATTGGTAGTCAATCTTTTCCAGCTTTTTACGGAGGTTGTGAATGGTCATGATTTCTCCGGGTGTTTTTCCTGTTGTTTTTCTTTTTGAAGGTTCTGGTGGAAAGCAACCAGCTTGCGCAGTGTTTTCATCATGCGGGAAAACTGTTCCGGGGTTAGCGCCTGGTCTTTGTCCGAAAGAGCAATTTCCGGTTTGTAATGCACCTCCACAATGATCCCATCCGCACCGGCTGAAACCGCTGCGTAGCTCATGGGAGGAATTAATGAAGGCCGTCCGGTGGCGTGGGAAGGATCGACGATAATGGGCAGATGGGAGAGTTCCTTCATCGCCGGAACGGCGCTGAGATCCAGCGTGTTGCGCGTGTAATCCTCAAAGGTACGAATGCCCCGTTCGCAGAGGATAACGTTGGGATTCCCTTCGTTCAGAATGTATTCGATGCTATTCATCCATTCCGTTAAGGAGGAGTACATGCCGCGTTTAAGCAACACCGGTTTGTTTGCCTTCCCCACTTCTTTCAACAGAGCGAAATTTTGCATATTCCGCGTGCCAATCTGGAGCACATCGGCATATTCGCATACCCAACTTACATCCCGGGGATCGACCACCTCGGTAACCACCGGTAAACCAACGATTTTGCTTACCTTCTCCAGAATTTTTAATCCCTGCAGTCCCAAACCCTGAAAAGAATAAGGAGAAGTGCGTGGTTTAA
>JALWDQ010000674.1:0-3106 GCA_027039625.1 Calditrichia bacterium
ATATTGACTCCTCGTTTTATGGTTAGGGTTTATAATGATTGAAAATTAAGATTAATTTAAACGATCCTCATGTTATGGTTGGTTACAAATTTATTGCAAAATACAAAATCTCCCTGGAAAATGCTATTAAAATTTTACATTGAATAATAAATTATATGAAGAAAGATAATTTTCCAGGAAACAGATGCATTTCAGGAAAACAATTATTATTTTACAAAAAATTACATGGGGGTGCAGAATGTTCCGGCTGTTCTGGATAGGCCTGGGAGGATTTCTGGGTGCGGTATCTCGTTACGCGGTAAGCGGATGGGCCTATCGCATGGTTGGGAGTACCTGGTTCCCTTACGGTACTCTAACGGTGAATGTGCTGGGGTGTTTGTTGATTGGTTTTTTAAGCGGCATGGCGGAAGGGCGTCATTTACTCTCGCCGGATATGCGCGCGATGCTTCTCATTGGCTTCTTAGGAAGTTTTACCACTTTTTCCACTTTCGGATACGAAACATTTACCCTGGCCAGAGATGGAGAATTCTGGGTGGGATTTTTAAACGTGGGAGTTCATTTGTTATTGGGATTGGTGGGAGTCTGGCTGGGATTTTCGCTTTCCCGGCTGCTGTAATTAGGTAAGAATGGAAATTAAACCAGCGGGTGGAATTATGGTACTGCCGGAAGAAGGACATCTGTTACGCATTTTTATAGGGGAGGACGACCGGTGTGAGGGGATGCCGCTGTACGAATGGATTGTGCGTAAGGCGCGGGAAAATGGACTGGCCGGGTGTACTGTGCTGCGGGGGATAGAAGGATTTGGCGCCCATAGCCGTGTGCACACCAGCAAATTCTTGCGCCTGTCCGAGGATTTGCCCATCATCATCGAAATTGTGGATCGTATTGAGAAAATCGAAGCGTTTTTACCGGTGATTGACCATGCGATCCAGGAAGGATTGGCTACCATCGAAAAGGTACATATTCGTTTTTATCGCAGTGGGAAATAACCTTTGCCTGCTCCGACAATGAAAATGCTCTCGCCGGGGCATAGTTCGGGAAATTGATCTTTTTTCGTCATAAACCAAAAAAGCTGGAGGTAATTATGAAGGTTTGGCGTTTAGTTGTAGTGGTGATATTTTCCCTCTTTCTGGAGAATGCCCTGGCTCTGGGGTTTCATTTCGGGCTCCATGGAGGAAAAGATCTTTATTCCATCTCGTCCATGGATAAAGGTTTTCAGTTGGCAGATTTAACGGAGGCACGGGTGGAGCGCGAAGGGTTCAGTAATCCCTGGCTGGCGGGCGTGGATCTGGAATTTGATATGCTGCTGGGATTTAAAATCGAAGCCAGTGCCGAGGCAGCTTACCGGAGCTACAAAGTGATTTACACCCGTAATGATCCTCAACTTACCGATCCTCTTCATAAACTGGTGAGTGAATATGATGTGCAATTTATACGCGCCGGTTTAACAGGATCTGCCAAAATAAACCTTCTACCTTTACCGGTGGTACAAGTGTATGCTGGGGCAGGCGCCGGATTACACTTGACGGCGCCGCTGGTATCCGACAAATTTATTATGGGAACATTAATGGACAAAGCGGCTGAGCTGGATCCCTCGAAAGATGTGAAGGTGAAATCTCGCCTGGGAGGGCATCTTCTGGTGGGTGTGAATGTTCATCCGCCGATGTTCCCCCTTCGGTTTGCGCTGGAGGGTAAATACTTTTTCCTCCCTTCGGGCGATTATGAAGAACCCAGCAAATTTGCCAATGTTGTGCTGAAAATTTTCTTCTAAAACCACAGCCCGTTTTAACCTGAGGGTAGAATGAACCTCCAGCCGGAGCAATTGGCGGTTGCTCCGGCTGGAATGGTGGTTTGTGGTACTTTTTTGGCATTATCCGAGAATAACTTTCTTAAAAATCCTGTAATGAAATAACAGATTGCATTTTTTAAGAACAGTGTTTTTTTTCGAAAATCCCTTACCGGACGAGACCGCCCCGTTTAAATAATTCCCTGCTCTTTTAACCAAATCCAACCTTCTACGGATTTAAAGAACATTTCATGCTGGAAAGGTTGGGATTTTGTAGGAAAGATCTTAAAAAAATCTTCAAGGGTTGATCGGTTTTAAAGTAATTCTGATTAAATTAAAGGCATTGTAAATTTTTATGTTGAAATTTTGAGGAAAAATGATTAGGGTATCTCCTGAAGATAAGAAAAGATAGGAGGAGATACCCATGCCATCGCTTGTGGTAACTAAATTTAAATTTTCTGATTTTTTGAATCAACTGTTTGATAATCTTAAAGTTCGCAGAATGCTGTGCAAAAAATTTATAGCAATGTTAAAAGAAGAATTAGAGAAAGCATTGATTGAATTTCGGGACAAGGAGGTCATTGGTACGCCCCGTTATTCTCGGGGGAATATTTGGAAGCGTTGGGGCTATCGGTATCGTAAATGGATAGAGACTCCAATAGGTTATTTAGAGCATGTACGGATTCCTCGTGTTCGCAACGCCCATCATGAAATTCGTCTCTTTACGGATCGGTACGTGAAACGTTTTTCGATAATGAAAGAGGCGATGTTAGAGATGTATGTGAGCGGAATGAGCACCCGTCATGTAAGTATTTTAAGTAAGAAATTATTTTCGATAGGTTTGTCTGCCAACGCCATTAGTCATTTAAAAGATTTTGTGGAAGAACAATTAAAAAAGATGCGTGAGAGTCGCATAGAGATGGCTATTAAAGCTCTGGTTGTGGATGGAATCCATGGGAATTATCGTTTATCGGGTCAAAAAGGTTTATGTCTTGTAGCTTTTGGTATAGACGAGAATGGCGAGGCTCATTTATTGGATTGGCATGCGTGTGACTCAGAAAGTAAGCCTAATTGGCGCAAACTATTTCGTCGATTACGTAACCGGGGATTACAGCAGGTAGAGTTGTTAGTCAGTGATAATGCAAAGGGAGCCGTTGGGGCTTATCGTGATGTTTGGAGAGATTCAGGAAAGCATCAATTGTGCTTATGGCATTTTCAGCCCACAGGGTCCTGAGGAAAAGAGTTATCTCGAAAGCTCCAGGATCGTAACTGGACGAATGAAAAAAATTTTTCTAAACAATACTGGGAAATTTTTGCTGC
>JALWDQ010000675.1:0-3106 GCA_027039625.1 Calditrichia bacterium
GACCTGGCTGCCCAGAAAGAGGTGGAAAAAAGCATGATGAAGCGCATGTACGGGAAAATGTTCAAGATGTACATGATGGACAAGTTCATGTCGTTTATGGACATTGATGGCTGGAATACGGGTGCTTACCGCTACGTGCACGACCTCAAGATGGTAGAGCCCCGCTGGATTCCCATGGACGCCATGCTGGAGATTAGCCATGCCATCCGGCGGAAAGGTGCCCTTACCTGCCAGAACTGTCATTCGCCTAATGGAGTGCTGGATTGGAAGGAATTGGGTTACAGCGCTGACGAGATTGAAACGTTAACGCAAAATCCGCTGGAATAAGCAGAACGCCGATAAATTTTTCACGGAAAAACAAAATCCCCGGTACCGCAAAGTACCGGGGATTTATTTTGTTTACTCTTCCACCACTTTGCCAAACGGGGTTAATTGGGATTCTACCGTTTCGGGGTCGCCCACCACCACAATTGTCATATCCTCGGGACGGATATATTTCTTCACCATCTCCTGCACGTCTTTCGGTGTTACAGAAAATACCCGCTGGATGTAGTGGGTAAGATAATCATCGCCCAATCCGTGCAGATCGATAAATGCCAGCATACCCAGGATGCTACCCCGACTGGAATTGCGCAGGACAAAAGTACCGGCAATGTAGTTTTGAATTGCCTTTAACTCCTCTTCTGTGGGAGGTTCTTTCTGCAGCCGTTCTATTTCGTAAAAAATTTCTTTTAAAGAAGCTCCGGTATATTGGGTGGTTACGTCAGCGTTTTCCGCCCAATAGGCATCCCGGTAATGGGTGCGAATGGAACTGCGCGGAGAGTAGGTGTAACCCTTGTCCTCCCGGATGTTGGCAGTAATGCGGGAGGAAAAGGAACCACCCAATAAAGCATTGGCGACCGTCAGTTTGATGTAATCGGGCTGGCTGGGGTCGATCACGGGCAATCCCATGATAATGGTAGATTGCGGGGCACCAGGGCGATCCAATAGAAAAATTTGGCGGGCGGAAGCAGGTTTGGGAATATTTACCCGCGGTTCGGAGCCCTTTTCCCAATCCGCAAACGCCCGGGATACCGCATTTTTAACCGCCGTTTCATCAAAAACACCCACTACGTACAGGTGAGAGCGCCGGGCACCAAAATTATGGGAGTAAAAATTCTGAATTTGCTCGATGGTGTATCCCTGCAACATCTCTTCTGTGGGGAAGAGACGACCATAGGGATGATTGCCATAGAGCACCCGGGAGAACTTTTCCAGAGCCAGTGTTTGAGCCTGGGTTTTACTGATGCTCAAGCGGCGCAGGTAATCCCGTTTCAGCCGGGGTAATTCCTCTTCGGGAAAGGTGGGATGCTGCACCACATCGGCAATCAATTCAATCATATTGGGTACAAATTCCGAGAGCACATCGCCACCAATCCAGCTCTGGTCTGCACTGGCGGAAACATTTAATTCCCCACCCATGGAAGCGGCTTCGCTGGCAATTTGCTGCGCGCTGCGGGTTTGGGTTCCTTCTTTTAACATATCCACCGTTAAATCCGCCAGCCACACTTCATTTTCTGCTTCATCAATATTCCCGGTGCGAACAACCAGCCGTATTGCGGCTTTAGGTAATTTTCCATAAGGCACCAGGGTAACTTTCAATCCATTGTCCAGTTGAAAGGTTGTTTTTTCCGGTAATTTAAAATCACGGGGTTTCCCACCCGGTGGGGGTGTTTCTTTTTGAGCCGGAATGCTTCCCACCAACAGAAATAACATCACAATGTATGCAAAAACTCTTTTCATGGTCTTACCTCCTTATCGATTGGCTGCCAGGGGTTTGATAATCAACACAGTCTGGTTGGTTGGCCGCAGATACTCCTGAGCCGTTTTGAGAATCAGCTCCGGAGACACTGCCCGGAAGTGATCTTCCAGTGAATTAATGCGTTCGGGATCATCATCGAACAGGGCGAAACTGGCCAGCAGGTCGGCACGACCAAAACCGTAAAATCCGCCCAGCAGATCGTACAAATCGGAGCGAATCTTAACCCGGGCGCGTTGCATGGTACGGGCATCCACCTTCTGGGTGCGAATGCGTTCTACCACCTGGTTAAACACATTCACCAGTGTGTCCGATTTGTTAAAATCATCGTAGAAGAAATAAGTTGTCCACAAAGCCGGGCCGTTATAATTGAACATGTTTCCCAGCAAATTGATTCCCCCATTCACCCCACCGGTAAGACCGCGCTTTTGCACCATTTCCTGATACAACCAGCTATCTTCGCCTTGCAGCAGAATCTGGTCAATTATTCCCATGGCAAAATATTCCGGTGTATTCCGTTCCGGCATGTGGTAGGCAATAGCCATCGCGGGACGATTGGCCAGTTTATCCTCTTTCACGAAACGTTTTTGTTTTTCCTGTCGCGGTTCGCTCACATCCGGGCGCTCCGGAACCTGCGCAGGCGGAATGTCTCCAAAATATTTTTTTACCAGCTGTAATGCTTCGGAAGGATCGAAATCGCCCACAATAACCAGTGCCGCATTATTGGGCGCATAATAGGTATCGAAAAACTTTTTTACATCTTCCAGGGTGGCTGCTTCAATGTCGCTTAAATCTCCATAAAAATTATGCGCGTTGTACCAATTTTCGTTGGCGTACTGGGGGATATACAGCCAGGGGAAGCCACCATAGGGACGGTTCAGGACATTGACTTTAACTTCATTGATAACCACACCCTGCTGGTTGGTTAAATTTTTCTGTGTGATTTTCAATCCGCGCATCCGGTCGGCTTCTGCCCAGAGCATGGTTTCCAGTTTATGTGCCGGTACAATTTCGAAATAATTGGTGAAATCGAACCGGGTGGAACCGTTCAGCACCCCACCATTTTTTTGCACCAGTCGGATGAACTCCATTTTACCCAGATTTTTAGACCCCTGAAACATCATGTGTTCAAAGAGATGGGCAAAGCCGGTGCGATTTTTGGGCTCAATACGGAAACCTATGTTGTAATAAACTGCCACAATCACAATAGGGGCAGTATGATCCGGAGAAAGTACCACTTTTAAACCGTTATTTAGTTTGTGGTATTCCACCGGTACCTGAAAGGCAACCTGACGCTTGCCACAGGAG